>JAFYXI010000016.1 GCA_017546245.1 Clostridia bacterium
GATATACTGATACTGTCCGAAATAATATATTATTTCAGAATTTAATCGAAGGAGTTGTATCAGTATGACCAGTACGATAGACAATGTTGCATTAGTTCTCGTTATTATCGGAGCATTAAACTGGGGCAGTATCGGTCTTTTTGGATTCGATTTAGTCGCTGCTCTCTTCGGAGGACAAATGTCTTTACTCAGTCGTATCATCTATTCATTAGTTGGCGTTGCAGGTCTTTGGAGCATTACTCTTCTTTTTAAAGAAAAGCTGCCTGCAAAATCAGGAATGGAATAATAACGACAAGCAGATTTTACCATATTCTGCAAACCGGCTGTTTTTTCGAAGATTTCTCGAAAAAGCAGCTTTTTTTCTTAAATTTTAAAAAAATTATAAGAAACAGAATAAAATTACTGGTATTTTTATTTAATTTGTGATACAATAGTATATATTAGCATATTTATGTGCTTTTAAGCCTTTGTAAGGGAGGAATTTTAATGGCTGTTAAAACTGAAAACGAATATGGTGCAATTGTAATGTCTACTAACGTTATTGCCCGCATCGCAGGTAAGGTTGCCTCGGGATGCTACGGTGTTGTCGGTATGGCATATCGCGGAGCATCTGACAACATTACCAGACTTTTAGGCTGGGATTCTATAACTAAGGGTATTCGTGTGTCCACCGAAGACGATAAAATTAATATTGAGCTGCACATTGTTGTAGAATACGGGGTTAACATTAAAGTAATCTCTGACAGCATTATCGGCAGCGTTCGATATAGTGTAGAAAGCATGACCGGCTTTAAGGTCGGCAAGGTAACTGTCAATGTGGAAGGTATCCGTGTTGAACATTAAAGTTTCCATAACAAATTCTGGAGGTGCTAACCTTGATTAATACCATCGACGCCAGAGGACTTTTAGAGGCGTTTTTATCAGGAGCTAACAGGCTCTGTAATCATAAAAATATATTAAACGACTTAAACGTATTCCCCGTTCCTGACGGTGATACGGGTTCTAATATGTCTATGACAGTAAGTGCTGCATCGCGCGAGCTTTTAAGCCGCGAATATCTGACCGCAGGCGAGGTTATGTCCGCAGTTGCAAGCGCTTCTCTTCGCGGTGCACGCGGAAACTCGGGCGTTATTTTATCACAGTTTTTCCGCGGTATGGCAAAACGTATGAAAGAATGCACTATTTTAGATGCAAAAGATATTGCCGAATCTTTCTCGGAAGGTGTTGCGAGTGCATACCGCGCTGTTATGAAGCCTGTTGAGGGAACAATTTTATCTGTTGCCCGCGACGGTGCTGCAGCAGGCCGTGAAGCTCTTTCAAATTCTGATGATATAATTGAAATTATGCAAGTAGTTGTAAATACAGCTCAGCAAAGCTTAGACCTCACTCCCGAAATTTTGCCGCAGCTTAAGCAGGCAGGCGTTGTTGACTCGGGTGCTCAGGGTGTCTTATATTTATTAGAAGGTGCTCTGTCGTACTTAAAAACAGGTGAAATAACCGAGCTTTTAGACCAGCAGAGCTTAGGTCTTTCTATGCCTGCTATTAGAAAAGAAACAGACGCAGATATTAAATTCTCTTATTGCACAGAGTTTATTATCAACAAAAACAATCCTGCTGCAAGCAGCTCTCTTTTCAGTAAAAACATTGAAAAGAAAGGCGACAGCATGGTTGTTATTGACGACGGCGAAATTATTAAGGTGCATATTCACACAAATAATCCGGGATATGTCATAGAACAGGCTATAAAGCTGGGCGCTCTTACCGATATTAAAATCGATAATATGAAATATCAGCACGACAGCAAGGTTATAACCGAGCAGACTAAACCGGCTGAGCCAGAAAAAGAATACGGTTTTGCTGCTGTTGCAGCAGGCGAAGGCTTGGCTCAGTTATTCCGTGATATGGGTTGCGATGTTGTTATTGAAGGCGGTCAGACTATGAATCCGTCAACCGATGATATTTTAAGTGCAATCGAAAAAATTTCAGCTAAAAACATTTTTGTTTTCCCGAACAACAAAAATATTATAATGGCTGCAGAGCAGGTTAAAGGCTTAACCGATAAAAATGTTATTGTTATTCCTACTCGTTCTGTTCCGCAGGGTATGTCTGCTAAGCTTGCGTTTGTTCCTACCAAAACTCCGGAAGAAAACGAAAAGGCAATGACAAATGCCATCGCCGGAATTAAAACCGGAACTGTAACATATGCAGTTCGCGAATTTCCTTTTGAAGATAAGACAATGCCGGAGGGAACTATTATCGGTCTTATCGACGGAAAAATAACTCATACAGGCGACAATCCGGAAGAAGTATTAAAGAATCTTTTTGAAGCAATGACCGATGATGACAGCGAAATTTTAAGTGTTTTCTACGGTAGCGATGTTAGTTCAGATACTGCTGAAGATTTATGCGAAGAACTTGAAGAAGCCTATTCTGACTGCGATATTGTAATGCATTCAGGCGGACAGCCGCTTTACTACTATATTATTTCTGTGGAGTAATTCTATGAAAGAACACGAGTTGTTATCAAGTGACATTCGTTTTGTAAAAGGTGTGGGCGAAAAACGTGCCTCCGCCTTTTATGCTTTAGGCATACATACTAAAGGAGACCTGCTTGCGCACTATCCCCGTGCCTATGAGGACAGAACTGTTTATAAAAAAATTATAGAATGCGAACATGACGAAACGGTGTGCATACGCGCTACCGTTTCGTCTGCTTTGCGCAAAAATGTTATAAGAAAAAATATGACAATATACACAGCTAAGCTCTCTGACGGAACGGGAGTTATCGAAGCTGTGTGGTTTAATATGCGCTTTTTGGATAATCAGATTAAAGTTGGCTCTGAATTTATTTTTTACGGAAAAATTCAGACATCTCCCAAAAAACGTATTCAAACACCCATTTTTGAACGCATCGGAACACAAAAGCAGACCGGCAGAATTGTGCCTGTCTACCCTCTTTCGTCAGGTCTTACACAAAAAATTATTTCTGCATCAGTTGCCGATGTTTTAAATCGTGCAAACGGAATTATAAAAGACCCTATTCCTGAAAATATACGCAAAAAATATAATCTTTGCGATATAGAAAAAGCATACAGACAAATACATTTTCCAACTTCTGCAAAAGAGCTGGAATACGCACGTCAAAGATTTATTTTTGAAGAACTGTTCTTTATGCAAGCCGCCCTTTTTATGCTTAAAGGGCGCCGAGATAAACTATCCGCAATACCAATAAAAGAATGCAGCGAAATGCCAGATTTTATAAATTCTTTGCCATTTGCGCTCACCAACGCACAAAATCGAGTACTTTCAGAAATTATAGCGGACATAAAAAAGGATACCCCCATGAACCGTCTTGTTCAGGGTGATGTTGGCTCGGGTAAAACTATAATTGCCGCTTGCACAATGTTTGCCGCCGCAAAAAACGGTATGCAATCAGCTTTAATGGCGCCAACAGAAATACTTGCCACACAGCATTATGAAAGCTTAAACAGTCTTTTTGGCCCTCTTGGAATAAGTGTCGAACTATTAACAGGCTCTATGACGGCAAAAGCAAAAAAAGAGGCTCTGTTGCGTATAAAAAGCGGTGAATCCGTTGTTATAGTCGGCACTCACGCACTTTTCAGCGAGCAGGTTGAATTTAATAATCTTAATCTCGTCATAACCGATGAACAGCATCGTTTCGGCGTTAATCAGCGAAAGCTGTTTTCAGATAAGGGCACAAATCCGCATACATTGGTTATGACCGCAACACCTATCCCAAGAACACTGGCATTGGTTGTTTACGGTGATTTAGAGGTATCAGCCATTGATGAACTTCCTCCGGGCAGACAGAAAATCGACACCTACCCTGTCGGTGAGGATATGCGTGAGCGTATTTACACCTTTATAAGAAAAGAGGTTGCCGCAGGACATCAGGCATACATCGTTTGTCCGTTGGTTGAAGAATCCGAACAGCTTGATTTAAAATCAGTAACCGAATATGCTCAAACACTTTCAGATAAAATATTCCCCGACCTTTCGGTTGCATTTTTACACGGCAAAATGAAGGCATCACAAAAAGATACAGTAATGACCCACTTTGCCGCAGGTGATATTGATGTTTTAGTTGCAACAAGCGTTATAGAGGTCGGTGTTAACGTTCCTAATGCGACGATTATGGTTGTAGAAAATGCAGAGCGTTTCGGGCTTTCTCAACTTCATCAGCTGCGCGGCAGGGTTGGCAGAGGAAAAGATAAGGCATATTGCATCTTGTTTAATCAAAGCAAGCAAGCCTATGCCTTAGAACGTATGGAGGTTATGAAACGCACAAACGACGGATTTATTATTGCTGAAAAAGACCTCGAATTGCGAGGCCCCGGCGAGTTCTTCGGAACACGTCAGCACGGTCTTCCGCCGCTTACCATCGCAAATCTTTACAGCGATTTGGATGTATTAACCGAAACCACAAAGGCTGTTCGTACTCTGCTCGATGAAGACCCTGCTCTATCATTGCCTCAAAATCAGCCGATTTTAGCTAAAATTCGCGAAATTTTTAAACAAAATATTACATTTAGTTAAAATTTGCAATATCACTATTGACATTTACGCAAAATAAGTTAAAATATATAGTGTGTAATTATGATAATATATAAAAAGGATGATAGAAATTGAGAGTTATCTCGGGTTCTGCTAAAGGTCGAAAGCTTGTTTCGCCCGAGGGGCAAAGGGTTCGTCCTACGCTTGACAGAGTTAAAGAATCTGTTTTTAATATGCTCTCAGTCGGAATTTATGATTCCTGTGTCCTTGATTTATTCGCAGGCAGCGGTGCTTTGGGCATCGAGGCATTAAGCCGCGGTGCTAAAAAGGCAGTATTTGTTGATGCGAGCGCTGACTCTTTAAAAATAGTCAGACAAAACATCGAGCTTACTCACTTTGAAGAAAAAGCAGAGTGCCTTTTGCGTGATTATATTACATATCTTAACGAAACAACAGAAAAATTTGATTATATTTTTCTTGATCCGCCATATGCCGCAGACTTTTTAGAGCCTGCACTCGGTATAATACATAAAAACAATATTTTAAACAAAAATGGTATGGTTGTTTGTGAGCTTGACAGTTCTGACAGCTACTCTGCTGCAGACGGTTTTGAGATATACCGCGATAAAAAGTATGGCAAAGCAAGAATATTATTAATGAAAGAGTTGTGATTTATGACAACGGTTGTTTACCCCGGTAGCTTTGACCCCATTACCTGCGGTCATTTAGATATTATAAAACGTGCGTCAAAGCAGTTTGATAAGGTTATTGTTGCGGTTTTAAATAACTCTTCAAAAAAACC
>JAFYXI010000017.1 GCA_017546245.1 Clostridia bacterium
ACCTTCTTCCATCATTTCGCCAACCTGCTTGCTTGCCTCGTTAACCGCAGCAACGATAAGGTCTTCGAGCATTTCTACATCATCCGGATCTAAAACCTCGGGTTTGATTTTAACAGAAAGTAATTCTCTTGAGCCTTTCATTGTAACGGTTACCGCACCGCCGCCGGCAGAGGTTTCAACCGTTTTTTGCTCTAATTCTTCCTGAATGCGCTCCATTTCCTCCTGCATTTTTTTAGCCTGACGGAGCATGGTATTCATATTGTTATTGCCACCGCCGGTAAATTTATTTCCGTTTGCCATATTTTTTACCTCCGTAAATTTGTATAAATAATGTAAATTAAATTTTTAAATAATCTCTATTATATTATGTTTTTTTGAAAGCTCTTCTAAAGCTTTAAACGGGTCATCCTCATCGGCAGGCTTATCATCACCGATTTCTTTCTGAGAATAGCATTTAACGCTAATATCCTCGCCAACCACTTCTTTTACTGCCTTTTCAATCAGCTCTAAGTTGCTGGGCTTTGACATTACACTTTTGCTCATAAGACCCGAATCGTCAAAAACCAGACCTATACCGCAATGCACCTTTCGCACGTTTGCCTTTTTAAGATGCGAAAAGATTGGCATTCCGCCATTGGCTTTTACATAAGACACAATTTCCTGCCATTTTGCAATGGGGGCAAAATCGTCGCTTGCTGCGCCTTTTGGCTCTTCGGTTTTTTTCGGCTCAGCTGCTTTGAAAGCAGGCATTTCGTATGATGCTTCATTTATATCCGGCGGTATTTCATCGGGCAGGGGAGGTAATTCTTCCCAAGGAGGAAGCTCGTCTCCTGCTTGTGCGACAGCCTCTGCTTTTGGCGGAACTTGCTGCACCTGTGTTATTTTAATGCCCTCTGACATTTTTTTCTCTAAATCTGCAACTCGGTCTAAAAGTGCTTCGTATGAATTTTCGGTCATAGGATCGCACAGCTTGACCAACGCAAGCTCGTATATTGTTCTGGCAAATCCCGAAAGCTTTGCCGAAATTATACTTTCGTTTAATAAATTTAGTGCCCGAATGAGCTTTTCTCTTGTAATTTTGGGTGCTAATTCTTTCATTTTTTCGATTTTCTCTTTAGAAGAGTTTAAAATCTTTTCAGGCTCTGCCACAAGCTTAACAATCATAAGGTCGCGTAAAAAGCCTACAAATCGCTCTATTAAAACACCCATTTCTTTTCCGGCAAGCGAAACCTCGTCGAGTATCGACAAAGCTGCCTCGCCGTTGTTATCAGCCACAGCCTCGGCAAGACCGAAAAGAGCATTATTGTCGGTTATGCCTATAATATTTACAATATCGTCGTAGGTAATTTCTCTGTCTTCAAAGCCTAAGCACTGGTCTAAAATGCTGAGAGAATCGCGCATCGAGCCATCGCCAAGCTCGGCAACTAAGGCTAAGCCTTCGTCTGTAACCTTTCTGCCGTCGCCTGCTAAAATGGTTTTAAGCCTTTCGACAATGTCGTTATTGGTAATTCGTCTGAAATCAAAGCGCTGACATCTTGAAAGAACGGTTATCGGTACTTTGTTAAGCTCGGTTGTTGCCAGAATAAACAAAACGTGCTCGGGCGGCTCTTCAAGAGTTTTTAAAAGAGCGTTAAATGCCTGTGTTGTTACCATATGCACTTCGTCTATTATATATACTTTTTTGCGTGCAACCGCCGGCAAAAACATTACATCGTCAATAATATCCCTTATGTTTTCAACCTTGTTGCGTGATGCACCGTCAAGCTCGACAACGTCAACAATTGATTCATCCATTATTCCGCGACAAACCTCGCACTCGTTGCATGGGTTTCCGTCTTTAGGGTTTAAACAGTTAACCGCTCTTGCAAGAATTTTTGCCGTAGATGTTTTACCTGTTCCGCGAGTTCCGCAAAACAGATATGCGTGCGCAAGCTTGTTGTTTATTATTTCGTTTTTTAAGGTTTTGGTTATATGCTCCTGACCTACCACATCGTCAAACGTAAGCGGCCGCCATTTTCTGTAAAGAGCCTGATATGCCAAGCTGCGCACCTCCTTAATAATTTCAAATAATAAAAAAAGCTGTACAAAATACAGCCGCAAAAGTTCACACCGGGAGGACCTGCATCACACTCAAGATTCCGTTTATCGCTGCTTGGTTCCCCACCTGACGAGGTTCGCGGGCTCAAGTTGCGCAGGACCCGGCAGACAGCACCGAAGTGCCGAACAAAATTATTATAGCATAATTATTTAAAAGTTTCAACTGTTTTTTATAAACAACTTATATTTTTTCGAGCAAACCTGTAAAATTTTAATAAAAGCATTGAAAAACATAATGACATATGCTATAATAAGCTTGCGACACAAATGAATATTAAAAACATCTGGCACGTATTTTTGTTATGTCAAAAATGCAGGCTCTATATTTACGTGCTTTGATGTGCTAAATTTCGTTTGTGTCGCAACAACGAGAGTCCTGCATTTTTTGGTGCATCGGCTTTCGGTGCACCTTTTTATTTTTACATATAAATTGGTGCACAAACGCAAATTCATTGTCGCGAAACATAAACAGAAAACCTGTCAGACGGCAGGTTTTCTGCTTATTTATAAACAACTTATATTTTTTCGAGCAAACCTGTAAAATTTTAATAAAAGCATTGAAAAATATCATAATATATGCTATAATAAAAATGCGACATAACCAAATATAGCATAATATAGGTGTGTATTTTTATACCTTTTGGTAAAAATGCATGCTCATTTTAGCATACTTGTATTATGCTTTAGGTTATGTCGCAATAACGGAGCGGTGCATTTTTCGGTGCATCGGCTTTCGGTGCACCTTTTTATTTTTACATATAAATCGGTGCACAAACGCAAATTCATTGTCGCGAAACATAAATGGAAAACCTGTCAGACGGCAGGTTTTCTATTCGTTTATAAACAACTTATATTTTTTATTGACAATAAAATTTGATAAAGTTAAAATAAGTATATGAGGTGAGTTTAATGGCAAATTTTAAAACAAACGCAATGCGTATAATTGAAAAAGAAAAAATTCCTTATAATTCTTATACCTACGATGCAGGTGACGGTGCAATTGACGGTGTTTCGGTTGCACATAAAATGGGTCAGGATGAAAAAAAGGTATATAAAACCTTGGTAACAAAGGGCACAGGCCGCGACTATTATGTTTTTGTTATACCCGTTGCAAAAGAGCTCGATTTAAAAGCCTGTGCTCGTTCGGTAGGAGAAAAATCGGTCGAAATGATAAAGGTAAGCGATATTAACAAGGTTACCGGTTATATAAGAGGCGGATGCTCGCCCATAGGAATGAAAAAGGAATATAAAACGGTAATAGATTCGTCGTGCTTAGAGCTTGAAACAATGATTTTTTCGGGCGGTAAAATAGGCTTTCAGGTCGAAATGTCACCTGATGCGCTGATTAATTTAATAAAGGCAGATACAGCAGATATTACGGCATAAAAAACAGCTGTCACAATTGTGACAGCTGTTTTATTTACCTTACTATATTAACCTGTTTGGCTGTGCTAAGCGGAGTTAAATTACTGTATGTACTCCATAAGAAAAGCTTTGCATATGCCGCCGATTTAATGTCTTTAAATACAACCTTTGCCACGTCAAAACTTTCGTTTGACGGAACAATCATTAAATCGAGCATTTTACCGTTTTTATCATATATAGCAACCGGAATATATTTTTCTGCTGTCGAGCCGTTTGCTTTTACGGTTATAACTATGTTTCCCTCTAAAACCGTTGCCGTTGCAGAAAGTGCGGTTGCTCCCTGTGAGCTTATGTCGGCAGGCTCAAAATCAATTGAGTATTTTTGAGCATATTCTTCTACGCTCGAGCCATCAATGCCATATATTGTGAGCATATCACAGCCGGTAAAAACATTACTGTTTGCAAATTTAACCTTTGAGCCGGGAATTGTTAAATCAACAAGATTACTGCAATTATAAAATGCATCTGCATATATTGTTTTTACTCCGCTGTTTAACGTAATGTTGTCTATCATACTACAATTATAAAATGCGCCGTACGGAATAATACTTGCGTCAGTTATGGTTACACTTCTTAAATTGCTGGGCATAGTATATTGTTTGCTGGCTGTAGGGGAATAGTACTGTATTGCAGATTGTCCTTCGTAGAAACCATTACCGAAAACATAACCAAACAAAGCATCGCTTGTTCCGTTTGCATCACGTGATGAGCCGATAAACGGCAGAGTTACTTCTTTTAAAGAAGTACAACCATAAAAAATACCTTCGCCGATACTTAATACACTGTCAGGAATTGTCACACTTGACAATTTGCTGCATCCGCTAAACGCACTACCCCCTATAGTTGTTACACCGTCAGAAATAGTTATATTTGTCAGATTTTTGCAGTAGCTAAAAGCACTTTCGCCAATGCTTATTACGCTGTGGGGAATAGTTATGCTTGTCAGACTACTACAATAACTAAAAGCATCTTTTTTAATTTCTTTTATACCATCAGGTATCACTAAATCGGTAACTTTCTTGTTGTTTAAATAAAGGTTGTCTACACCGTATAAGAAGTCGTCGGTAAAGTTTATATTGCACCATGCCGCTATATCGTAAATATATATGCTTTCAGGAGAACTGTTTGTGTAAAACATAGTATATCCTATTTTCGTTATGCTGCTTGGAATAGAAATGCTTTTAAGGCTTCTGTTCCAGTAAAACGCAGCGTCGCCAATGCTTGTTACTCCTTCTTCAATTTTAACATTATTAATAGTTTTACCTTTCCAGGGCGCAGTTATTCCCCCATCATACTTCTCATAATCCCGCATCGGTCCTGTTCCGCTTATGGTAAGTGTTCCGCTGTCGTCTAAAACCCAGGTAAGATTTTCACCGCAGGTGCCGCTTGATGCTGCCGAGGC
>JAFYXI010000018.1 GCA_017546245.1 Clostridia bacterium
ATGGGCAGAGTAGCCTGCGAGGTTGCTGTTACAACAGGTCTGGTTATGGTTATGGGTGAAATAAGCACAACTGCAACCATAAACATTCCTGAAATTGTGCGCGAAACAGTAAGAGAAATCGGCTATGACCGTGCAAAATACGGCTTTGACTGCGACACCTGCGGTGTTATTACTTCGCTTGATAAGCAGTCTGCTGATATTGCAATGGGAGTTAATAAATCCTTAGAAGCAAAAATGGGCGAGGATGAAATTGATTCTATCGGCGCAGGCGACCAGGGTATGATGTTTGGTTATGCGTGCAACGAAACCGAAGAATATATGCCTCTTGCAATAAGCCTTGCACACAAGCTCACCAAAAAACTCTCCGAGGTAAGAAAATCAGGAGAGTTACCTTACATAAGACCTGACGGAAAATCTCAGGTAACTGTTGCTTATGACGAAAACGGAAAGCCTGTTTCAATTGATGCAGTTGTTGTTTCAACACAGCACGGTGAAGAGGTTACTCAGGAACAGTTAAGAGAAGATATTAAAAATAAAGTTATTCTTCCGACACTGCCTGCAGAATATGTAAATGACGATACTAAATTTTACATAAATCCGACCGGACGTTTTGTTATAGGCGGACCTCAGGGTGACTCCGGTCTGACGGGCAGAAAAATTATTGTTGATACCTATGGCGGATATGCACGTCACGGCGGCGGTGCATTTTCGGGTAAAGACCCGACAAAAGTTGACCGAAGCGCAGCTTACGCATCAAGATATGTTGCTAAAAACATTGTAGCGGCAGGTCTGGCGGACAAATGCGAGGTTCAGGTTGCTTATGCAATCGGCGTTGCAAAGCCGGTATCTGTAAGAGTTGATACCTTCGGTACTGCGAAAATTGCAGAAGAAAAAATAGAAGAGCTTATTTTAAAGTATTTTGATTTGCGTCCTGCCGGTATCATAAAATCGCTTGATTTGCGCAGACCTATTTATAAACAAACCACAGCATACGGACATTTCGGAAGAAATGACCTGGATTTGCCGTGGGAGCGTCTTGATAAGGCAGAAGAGCTTAAAAAGGCGGCATTTAATTAAATTTTTTAAGGAGCGTTAGCCATGAAAATACTGATTGTAGATGACGAAAAGCTGTTGGTAAAAGGCATAAAGTACAATTTTGAGCAAGAGGGCTTTACTGTTTTGGCGGCATATGACGGAGAAGAAGCGATTAAAATGGCATACGACAAAAGCATCGACTTGATTATTCTGGATTTAATGCTCCCAAAAATAGACGGACTTTCGGTATGTCAGAAAATCCGTGAATTTTCAAATGTTCCTATTGTTATGCTTACGGCTAAAAACGAAGATATGGATAAAATTTTAGGCCTGGAATACGGTGCCGACGATTATCTTACAAAGCCGTTTAATATTTTAGAGCTTAAAGCACGTGTAAAGGCAGTTTTACGCCGTATGACACCTGCTGCGGCACAGTCTAAAGAATCGGTTATTGCTATGGGCAATATTAAGCTTGACTATAATTTAAGGCGTGTTACAATAGGTGAAAAAACAATTGATTTAACAGCAAAGGAATTTGACCTTATTGACTTGTTTGTATGTAACAGCGGCAAGGTATATTCAAGAGAAAATCTTTTGGATATTGTATGGGGTTATGATTATCCAGGCGATGTTCGCACAGTTGATGTGCATGTTCGCCGCCTGCGTGAAAAAATTGAGCCTAACCCGGCCGAGCCGACCTATATTCATACAAAATGGGGGGTAGGTTATTATTTTAAAGAGAATTAAACAAGCTAAAGCCGAAACAATTAAAAAATATTGGGATACCGAAAGCTGGAACAGAGCGTGGGGGCCTTTTACGAGCATTAGAGGAAAAATTGTTTTTACTTATATCGTTATAATTTTGATTGTGCTTTTTGTGCTCAGCTCATTTTTGGTAAACACCCTATATACATATTTATTTGATCAAAAGCGCGTTGAGGTACTGACCAGCGCAAACATAATTGCAAGCACTCTTTCTGAGTCATTTTCTGAAGAATACATAACAAAAAAAATACCACAGATGTCTTTAGAGCAAAACTCGCGTGTAATAGTGGTCGATACAAAAAGTACGGTCATTTACGATTCATATCTTTTAACAAGCTTAAAAGGCAAAACGTTTATTAATTCATCTATTACGACTGCTTTAATGAAAAACGGTAAAGATTCGGGCAATTATTATAAAGAAGACGGCAGCTGGTATATCGAGGCTGCTGTTCCGATAATAAAAAATTCAAAACCGGTAGGAGCGGTATTTTTAGTGCTCTCGGGTGATTCGACTGAGCAGGTAATAACACATATCAGAAACTCGCTTTTGGTGTTAGGGCTTTTTATCATAATAGTTGTAGGTATATTTTCTACAACGATGGCGAGTCTTGTAACCAGACCGGTTGAAAAGCTTACTAAATTCATTAACAATATGCCGAAAGACAGCCTGCAAAAGGTAGAGGTAACAACAAAAGATGAAGTGGGACAATTGGCATTGGCGTTTAATGATTTAATTGACCGCCTGGCAGAGCTTGAAGATAAAAGACGTGCGTTTGTATCAGATGCATCACATGAACTGAAAACTCCGCTTTCGATAATTAAACTGCTTTCAGATTCGCTTATTCAGACTGAAAATCCTGACCCCGAGTTTATTAAAGAATTTTTAAGCGATATGAACAATGAGGTAGAAAGACTTACAAGAATTATCGAAAGACTTTTAAATCTTACGCAAATGGATTCAAAGCAGCTTAATATGCAGTTTGTTCATACCGATATGAAAGAGATAATGAATGAAATTTGTAAAAAGCTTGCGCCGTTAGCGTCTAAAAAGGGTATACTGTTTTCTCTTAATATGATAGAAGACGAGGTTATTTTACCAATTGAACGAGACAGTCTGGTAGAGGCGATTTATAACATAGCAGACAACAGTATAAAATATACCGAAGAGGGCGGCGAGGTCGTAATTGAATTAAGCCGTGATTTGGGTAACGTGTTTGTATCGGTTGCAGATAGCGGTATAGGAATACCTAAGGATTCGGTGCAGAAAATATTTGACCGTTTTTATCGTGTTGATAAAGCACGGGCGCGCGAAACCGGCGGCACGGGTCTTGGACTTGCAATAGCCTTAGATGCCGTTAAACTGCACGGTGGATATATTGAGGTAAACAGCGAAGAGTGTGTAGGCAGTAAGTTTACTATTGTATTGCCGTATGACGAAATGAAAAATTAGAAAGTGTAAAGAAAAGAGGTCACTAAAAGTGACCTCTTTTTTATGCTTAATTTTAATTTGTGAATGCTTTTATTTTAGCTTTTCCGTCCGGCCTATTTAGGTTTTAAAAATTATATTGCTGCATTATTTTCAGCAAACTGACTATTGTAGAGGTTTGCATAAAATCCGTTCTGTGCCATAAGTGATGCGTGGTTGCCCTGTTCGACTATATCGCCGTCACGCATAACTAAAATTTTGGTTGCATCACGGATGGTAGACAAACGATGAGCAATAACAAAGCTTGTGCGGTTTGCCATTAAGTTGTTCATCGCACGCTGAATCAAAACTTCGGTTCTTGTATCGACAGAGCTTGTAGCCTCGTCCAAGATGAGTATTTCGGGATCTTTTAAAATAGCTCTTGCGATTGTTAAAAGCTGTTTCTGCCCCTGCGAAATGTTAGAAGCCTCTTCATTTAATACAAAGTTATATCCGCCGGGAAGCTGCTTAATAAAGCTGTGCGCATGTGCGGCTTTTGCTGCGGCGATGATTTCTTCATCTGTTGCATCTTCTTTTCCGTATGCTAGATTATCTCTTATAGTGCCCTGAAACAGCCATGTATCCTGAAGCACCATGCCGAAAATGTTTCTTAAATATTCGCGCGAAAACTCGGTTGTATCAGTTCCGTCAACACAAATAGCACCATCATTTAACTCATAAAAGCGCATTAAAAGATTTACAAGTGTGGTTTTTCCTGCGCCTGTCGGTCCGACAATGGCGATTGTGTCTCCGCTGTTAATTTTAAGGTTAAGATTCTGTATTAAAATTTTATCATCACTATAACCAAATTTAACGTTTTTAAGCTCTACATTACCGTCAACAGAAGCAAGTGTTTTTGGATTTTTGGTTTCTGGAACTTGTTCTTCTTCATCTAACAGCTGAAAAACACGCTCTGCTGCCGCAACTGTTGACTGCAATATGTTAGCTATGTTTGCAATCTGGCTGATTGGCTGATTAAAGTTTCTTAAATACTGAATAAACGCCTGAACACCACCGATTGCAATTGCGCCCTGCGATACCATAATTCCGCCGACTACGCATAAAACAACGTAGCCTATGTTTCCGACTAAGGAGGTAAGCGGCATCATTATAGATGATGCAAAAGTAGCTGTACGGCTGTTTTTATGAAGCTCTGCATTAATTTTATCAAATTTGTCAGTAACTTCTTTTTCACGTCCGAAAAGCTTTACAATGTTGTGTCCGCCATACATTTCTTCTATATGACCGTTTAACTGACCTAAAGATTTTTGCTGACCTTTAAAATACTTCTGAGTCCGTTTGACAACAGTTGTCGATATAATCGCCGAAAAGGGCAGTGATATAAGCGCGATCAAGGTAAGTGAGGGGCTGACTGTCAGCATCATAACCAACAGCATTATAATTGATATTACAGAGGTTACGACCTGATTTAAGCTTTGCTGCAATGAGTTCGAAATTGTATCAACGTCGTTTGTCACTCGGCTTAAAATCTCACCATATGTTTGTGAATCGAAATATTTAAGCGGCAGAACAGACAGTTTTTTATCAACATCACGGCGCAGGCTGTACATTGTTTTCTGTGCAACGATAGACATTATAATCTGCTGAAGATACGTAAACAATCCCCACAGCAGATACGTGCCGCCTAAGGTGAGCAAAATGTTAAAAATCTTATTAAAATCTATGCCTGTTCCGTTTGTTACGCCGTCGTATACGGTTGTGGTTGCATCGCCTAATATTTTGGGTGAAAGTGTGTGGAAAAGTGTAGCTAAAAGTACAAACAAAATCATTAAAATTACAGCGATTCTGTATGGCTTTAAATAACCTAAAAGACGCTTTAGCGTTCCTTTAAAATCCTTTGCCTTAGCACCTGCCATTACGACACCGCGACCGCCGGGACCGCCACCGGGACGCATAGGACCTCTTTGCATACTCATGCCATCTCCTCCTTTGTGAGCTGGGACAACACGATTTCGCGGTAAACCTCGCAACTGTCAAAAAGCTCTTTATGTGTTCCGCTGCCGACTAATGTTCCTTCATCCATTACTAAAATGCGGTCTGCATTCATAATCGTTGAAACTCGCTGCGCAACTATTATTACTGTGCTGTTTTTAGTATGTGCAGATAAAGCAGCACGAAGATTTGCATCGGTTTTAAAATCAAGTGCCGAAAAGCTGTCGTCAAATATATAAATTTCGGGTTTTTTAATAACCGCACGCGCAATTGCCAGACGCTGTTTTTGTCCGCCCGATACGTTAGTTCCGCCCTGAGCAATGTGCGAGTCGAAACCGTCTTCTTTTGCCAGAATGAAGTCTGTAGCCTGTGCTATTTCAGCAGCTTCGGCAATTTCGTCATCTGTTGCGTCTTCTTTACCCCAACGAATATTAGATTTTACCGTACCTGAAAATAAAACTGCCTTTTGGGGTACAAAGCCTATTTTTTCTCTTAACTCCTGCTGTGTGTAGTCTTTAACATCTATTCCATCCACAAGCACCTGACCCTCGGTTGCATCATAAAGACGGGGGATGAGGTTTATAAGTGTAGATTTACCGCTTCCCGTACTTCCTATTATTGCGGTTGTCTGACCGGGTTTGGCGGTAAAGGATATATTTTTAAGTGCCGCCTCGTCAGAATTGTCGTAATAAAAGCTTACGTTTTTAAACTCAACCTCGCCCTTTTCGGTTTTAGAGTTTTCTTCATCGCAATTCGGATCAACAATTAAAGGCTCGGTATTTAATATTTCAGATATTCGGTTAGCAGATGCAGCAGCTCTGGGATACATTAAAAACACCATAGAAAGCATCATAAGTGACATCATTATATGCATAACGTACTGCAGAACAGCCATCATATCGCCAACCTGTAAAGCTTCTGATTGTATTCTTTTTGAGCCTATCCACACGATTGCAATAGTGCCGCAGTTTAAAATAAGGCTCATTGCCGGCATCATAACCGAAGAGATTTTTTGAAGCAGTATCATTACATCTGTAAGGTCGCGGTTTGCAATATCAAAACGCTTTTGCTCATGAGTATCTTTATTGAATGCGCGGATAACACGAATGCCCGTAAGCTTTTCGCGTATAATAAGATTAATTTTATCTACCTTTTCCTGAATTGTTTTTGAAAGCGGAATGGTATATTTAGATACAAAAATTATAATTGCAAGCAAAAACGGAACAAGTGCCAAAAAGATTATTGCCATTGTAATATCTTTTGAAAAGGCAAGAACAATAGAGCCTATCATAAACATAGGACACATCATTATGATTCTTGTAAACATAGTTAAAAAGTTCTGAAGCTGTGTTATATCGTTAATTGTTCTGGTGATTAACGACGATGCTCCCATTTTATTAAATTCTGCACTCGAAAAGCTTTGTACCTTATGAAAAACACTTTTTCGCACATCGCGTGCAAATCCTGCAGAAATAGTTGCTCCAAAATAGTTCATCAAAACTATTGCTGCAGTTGAAATAACTGCTAAAACAAGCATAATTCCGCCGGTTTTTAAAATGTAGTTAATATCGCCCCTTGCTATGCCGTTGTCAACTATATCAGACATCATATTAGGCAGCGAAAGCTCGCACGAAACACGAGTTGCAATAAGTACAAAAGCTAAAACAAAACACCATACATAGGGTTTTAAAAAACTGATTATTTTTTTCACGTGCACACCTCCAAACAGTTTATATATAAGTTTATCACAGCAAAGATTTAAAATCAATGTATATTTTGTAAACATTAAGGTATTATTTGCTTGAAAAATAAGGAGAATTCTGGTACAATAATTTACGTTGGAAAATTATGTAAAAGGGGCAACTGTATGAATACGCAAGAAGAAATAATTAAAGAAAGCAAAGATGACAAATTTCCTGTCAGTATTGATTGCAGCGTTAAAATATATGCAGAAAAAACAGCACCTTTAATGCATATCAATAAGCATTTAAGATTGCTTTATTTTGTATATACCGGTGCTTTGATTAAAATTAATTCAAAAGAATTTGATATTAAGGCAGGAGAAATTGCAATGCTGCCGCCTGGCTCATTATACAGCATAAGAACTAAAAATGCGCAGGCTATGTATCACAGTATAATTATTGAGCGTCAGTTTTGTGAAAGTCTGGATTTTAAAATTGACGAATTTGGTATTTTAAAGCCCATTAACGATACAGAAATTAAAAATTATTTTGAACAAATGGTTTTAGATTATAAACTTTGTGGGAATTTTTATAAAATTAAAGTCTTGTCAGAAGCTCTTTTGCTTTTAAAGAGACTTTACGAACTGAGCTTGTACGGCTGTGAAAACAGCATGACTGCTGCAGAAGCCGGCAAAATTAAAATAATTAAAAATGCGATTAAATATATTGAACAAAATTTTGATAAAAGTATTTTAGTTGAAGATTTATCTGTTGTTGCAGAAACAGAAAAAACTTATTTTGGCCGTGTTTTTAAAGAAATTACCAAAACAACTCCGATAGAGTACATAAACATATACAGGTGTAAAATGGCAGAATATATGTTGGAAGTTAAGGATAAATCTGTAAGTGAAGTAGCACAGCTGTGTGGTTTTGCCAATTCTTCTTATTTTACAAGAACATATAAAAAATATATTGGCAGTCTGCCATCAAAAACAATGTAGACTTAAGTCATATTTTGCTTGGTTTTCTTGACAAATTCTTAAAAATTGATATAATAGTAATATAATGTTATATTTGGGGACTTATGCGTCTTAGGAAGGGGAAAAAAATGGGTTTAAATTTAGCACAAAAGATTATTAAAGAACATCTGGTAAGCGGCGAGATGATTCCGGGAACGGAAATATCAATTCGCATAGACCAGACCTTA
Source organism: Clostridia bacterium (assembly GCA_017546245.1). Taxonomy (GTDB): domain Bacteria; phylum Bacillota; class Clostridia; order UBA1381; family UBA9506; genus RGIG1666. The sequence continues at coordinate 8,108 of JAFYXI010000018.1, forward strand.
ACACAGGATTCTACAGGTACAATGGCATATCTTCAGTTCGAAGCAATGGGTATTGACCGCGTAAAAACTAAAAAGTCGGTTGCATATATTGACCATAATATGCTGCAGTCAGGCTTTGAAAATGCCGATGACCATAAATATATTCAGACGGTAACCAACAAGCACGGAATTTATTTTTCACGTCCCGGCAACGGTATATGCCATCAGGTACAGTTAGAACGTTTCGGCGTTCCGGGAATGACACTTTTAGGCTCTGACAGCCATACGCCTACAGGCGGCGGTCTTGGTATGCTTGCAATCGGTGCAGGCGGCTTAGATGTTGCTGTTGCAATGGGCGGCGGTGCATATTATCTTATGATGCCTAAAGTTTGCAAGGTAAATTTAGTCGGCAAGCTTCGTCCGTGGGTTACAGCAAAGGACGTTATATTAGAAGTTTTAAGAGTTATGTCCGTAAAAGGCGGCGTCGGCAAAATTATTGAATATGCAGGCGAGGGAGTAAAAAGCCTTTCTGTTCCTGAACGTGCAACTATAACCAATATGGGTGCAGAGCTGGGTGCAACAACATCGGTGTTCCCGAGTGACGAAACCACACGTGCATTTTTGGCAGCGCAGGGCAGAGAACAGGATTTTGTTGAGCTTGCTCCTGACAGTGATTGTACATATGATGAAGAAATTACTGTTGATTTATCAACATTAGAACCTTTGGCTGCTAAGCCACACAGTCCGGATAATGTTGAAGAGGTTGCATCAATCGGTAAAATTAAGGTTGACCAGGTTGCAATCGGCAGCTGTACAAACTCATCTTATGCAGATATGATGAAGGTTGCTAAAATATTAAAGGGCAAAACCGTACATCCTGATGTAAGCCTTGTTATTGCACCGGGTTCAAAGCAGGTATTAACAATGCTCGCACAAAACGGTGCGCTGGCAGATATGGTAGCAGCAGGTGCAAGAATTTTAGAATCATCCTGCGGACCGTGTATCGGTATGGGACAGTCTCCGAAAACAGATGCAGTATCACTTCGTACATTTAACCGTAACTTTGAAGGTCGAAGCGGAACAGTTTCGGCTCAGGTATATTTAGTAAGTCCCGAAACCGCAGCAGCAAGCGCAATCACCGGTGTTTTAACCGACCCGCGTGAATTAGGTGCGGCTCCGGTTGTAGAAATGCCGGCAGAATTTTTGGCAAACGATAATATGGTTGCAGCTCCTGCTCCTGAAGGAAATAACGTAGAGGTTGTTCGCGGACCTAACATCAAGCCGTTCCCTCTTAATACTGATTTGCCGGAAAATGTAAAAGGCAAGGCATTAATTAAGGTTGAAGACAATATTACTACTGACCACATTATGCCGTCTAATGCAAAGCTTTTGCCGTTCCGTTCGAACGTTCCGTATCTTTCTGAATTCTGCCTTACACCATGTGATCCGGAGTTCCCGAAACGTGCTCAGGAAAATAAGGGCGGATTTATCGTTGGCGGTTCTAACTATGGTCAGGGCTCAAGCCGTGAGCATGCTGCTCTTGCTCCGCTTTATTTAGGAATTAAGGCGGTTTTGGCAAAATCTTTTGCACGTATTCATATGGCAAATCTTATAAATTCAGGTATTCTTCCGCTTGTTTTTGAAAATGAGGCAGATTATGATACAATAGATTTGATGGATGAGCTTGCAATTGAAAATGCACCTGAGCAGATTAAAGCAGGTGATAAAATTGTTGTTAAAAATATCACCAAAGGCAAGGAATATACAACAATTTTAACCGTTTCTGACAGACAGAAAGAAATGCTTTATGCAGGTGGTTTGATTAACTATATGAAAAAACTGAACTCTTAATAAAAGACTCTTGAAAGGAAGAAAACAATGAACGAAGCAATAAAAAATGCAACAGAAAAATTTGCGGCTCTTTTAGAAAAACAGCTCGCGCGCGTTGAAATGATGAAATCGCAGAAAGATTTTTTAGATTATTCTAAGCTAGACACTATAATAATCGGTGTTTGCGGCGGTGACGGAATTGGTCCTGCAATTACCGCATCAGCACACAAAATTCTTGAATTTTTGCTTGCTGATGAAGTAAAAGCAGGCAAAGTAGAATTCCGTGTTATTGATGGTTTAACTATTGAAAACAGAGTAAAAGCCAACAAGGCTATTCCTGATGATGTTTTAGAAGAAATTAAGGCTTGTCACGTTATATTAAAAGGACCTACAACAACCCCTCGTGCAGGCGATCCGTGGCCGAATATCGAAAGTGCAAACGTAGCTATGAGAAAAGAACTCGATTTGTTTGCAAATGTTCGTCCTGTTAAAGTTCCCGAGCAGGGCATAGACTGGATATTTTTCCGTGAAAATACCGAGGGTGCTTATGCAGTAGGCAGTCAGGGCGTACACGTAAATGACGACCTTGCAATTGATTTTACTGTAACAACTCAGGAGGGTTCCGAAAGAATTGCGCGTGCTGCATTTGACTATGCAAAGAAAAACGGCAAAACACGCGTAACAGCAGTAACCAAGGCTAATGTTATTAAAACAACAGACGGTAAATTCTTAAACATCTGCAAAGAGGTTGCTAAAGAATATCCTGAAATTGATTTTGATGATTGGTATATTGATATTATGACCGCTAAGCTGGTTGACGAAAAACGCCGTACAGGCTTTCAGGTTGTTGTTCTGCCTAATCTTTACGGTGATATTATTACCGACGAAGCTGCAGAATTTCAGGGCGGTGTAGGAACAGCAGGCAGCTCGAACTTAGGTAAACGTTATGCAATGTTCGAGGCAATTCACGGCAGTGCTCCGCGTATGGTTGCAGAAGGTCGCGATAAGTACGCTGACCCATGCAGTATTATTCGTGCGGCGGTTATGTTGTTAAATCACATCGGTTATGGCGATGAGGCATCTAAGCTTGAAAGAGCATTGGATATATGTATGTACGAAGAGAAAAAGCTTGTTATTACCGGTCGTGATAACGGTGCAACCGGTGACGAGTTTGCAGAGTATGTAATGGATACAATTAAAAAGCTTTAATTTTGGTTGAAGTAAATTATAATATGCAAGAAAAAAGAGGACTAATTAATGAAAAATGAAAGCATTAAAAGTGTTCCTTTGGTGGTTATAAAAAGATTACCCAGATACTATCGCTATCTGGGCGAACTGTTAAAGCAAGGGGTAACACGTATATCTTCAAGGGATTTAAGTGAAAAAATGGGTGTTACCGCATCGCAGATTCGTCAGGATTTGAATTGCTTTGGCGGATTCGGTCAGCAGGGTTATGGCTATAACATTGAAAAATTGCATCGCGAAATTGCTGATATTTTAGGTCTTAACCGAGGATATAAAACAATAATTATCGGTGCAGGTAACTTAGGTCATGCTCTGGCAAATCACTCTAATTTTGAAAAACGTGGTTTTAAATTAGTGGGGATTTTTGACTCAAACCGTAACATTGTGGGCAGTAAAATAAATAATCTTACTGTTTGTCATATAGATGAAATAGAAGCTTTTTTTGCAAACGAAGGTGCAGACATTGCGATTTTGGCACTTCCTAAGAGCAGTGTAAAAGAGGTCGCTGACCGCTTGATTGCATTAAATATTAAGGGGTTATGGAACTTTTCTTATACAGAATTGAATGTGCCGGACAATGTAGCGGTAGAAAATGTTCACTTAAGTGACAGTTTAATGACGTTATCTTATAAGCTGACAGAATTAAATGATTAGTTTGATTAAATCCGGACGCATAAATGCGTCCGGAAAATATTAATTTAATATTTGCGCCTGTAGCTCAGTTGGATAGAGTGTCAGACTCCGACTCTGAAGGTCGTGCGTTCGAATCGCATCAGGCGTACCAGAAAGAAACGACAATTTTCGACAGAAAGTTGTCGTTTCTTTTTGTACTCTTATCTTTTCATTTTTCACTCTTCACTCTTCACTAAAAAAATTGTCGTTTCCAGATAAGAGATAAAAGAGAATAGAGAAGAGAAAAGGTAGTTTTGCTACGCAAAACATTGAATTGTTGGAAGAGTTATGATATACTGTATACGAGGTGAAAATATATGGGAAGTCCACTGTTAAATAAATCATTAGAATTTGCAACACAAATTATTTTGTTTTATGAGGAGTATGCCAAATCTAAAAGAGATACTACTATTGCAAAACAACTACTTCGAAGTGCAACAAGCGTCGGTGCAAATATCAATGAAGCTATTTATGGTAATAGTAAACCTGACTTTATCGCAAAATTACATATTTCTCTAAAAGAGGTAAGTGAAAGCATATATTGGCTTACGCTTTTGAGAAATACTAAACTGTTTGAATATGATTATGATGTTTCTATTAAACTTGCAGAAGAAATTAAGAAAATGCTTATTTCTTCAATAAATACTGCAAAGAAAAATCAGAACTAAAATATCTCTATGGTTCTGCTTTCCCAGAAAAAACCGCAGATTTTAGAATCTGCGGTTTTTTCAATGAAGCGTTCCTTACGGAACATTAAGTTAAGTTGCGCATTATTAATCACAAATAACCTTATCAATAAATATTTTTTCAACATCCATTGAAACAGATGTAAGCGGCTCGCCGCTGGCTATATCGGCATAGAACGATTTTCCTGCTGAAAGAGTATAAGTACCAACTTTGTCGCTGCAGTTAAAGTATGATGCGATGCTTGAACCAGCGGGCAGATTGTTAGGGGTTATTTTAGCACGCATTGTATATCCGTTTCCGTTATCGGTTGTAAGCGACGGATAGAATACGATTGTACAATCGAAATCTTTTAACTCTTTAAGCATTGATGCATACTGGGTAAGAGATGAGGCAAATACGCTTTCGTATGCCTGAACGAATCTGTATGAATCTTTAGGTAAAGATGCCTTTTCGCCAAAACTTGTAAATTCGGTTGTATAAACTTCGTTAGGAATGTTCTTAAGTGCAAATTTAAAGTTATTATAGCTGCGTCTGCTTAGGTCTAAACTGTGAGCATATCTTTCGTTTCCGATTGCATTTGTATCGGTGCTGTAATCTGACTGCATACCTAAAAAGCTATCTATCTGAATGGCAATGGCAATAACATCTTTAACGGTTGCTGCACGATTTAAGGATGTAAGAGAATTGTCTTTATCAATTAAAACTCCATTATTAATAGAGTAAGTAATCATTCGGTTTTTTGTTTCTGCCATATCGCCAAAAGCATCTGTTTTAGAAATTGCGGCGATAGGCTTTGGCGAACGATATATTGCAGCAAATGTAAATGCCGCAATAGCATCGCCTATGGTTGCAGTAGTGTCGATAACTTCTTTTGTAACCTTGTCAGTGCCGATTACGTTGCGGCCTAAAACATCAAGGTCGCGGGCATATTTGTGTTCAAAAGGAGTAGTAGAATTAAGTGAATAGTATGATGGATTGTATTCGCCGCCTGCAATTCTTACGGTTGCACGGGCAAGCTCGCCAAAAGTAACGTTTTTGTTTGCCTCATATGTTTCGCTGTCAAATAAATCTAAAGCAGAATATGCATACTTTAAAATATCGTTATTTACAACGTTAACAAATGACTGAGAAGCACCGGCTGCCGCCTTTTCTCTGGAGCGGATAATTAAAGCAGCACCTTCAGCTCTTGACATAGTATCGCCCAATCTTAAATGAATTCCGTCATCACCGTTTACGATTCCGCAACTGTACGCCCAGGCAACGGCGTCTTTATTGCTTGCCTGTAATGTTACAATGCCGGGGGCACTATAGCCTGTTTTAGAGCCGGCTCTTTTCCATAAAAGCTCAATTACCTCGCTGCGTTTAATTGCCTGGTCAGGTAAAAAGCTTGTTGCGTTTTCAGAAACCAAACCCGACTGCATAACATATTCATACGCCCAATGGCTAGCAGAAACGTCGCTGAAGTTTTTAGTATATCTGTCAGGACCTTTACCAATCATTTTTACAAACTGAGCACGTGTAACTATGTTGTTAGGACGAAATGAGCCGTCTTCAAAGCCGGATATTGTGCCCTCTGCAACTAAAGCCTGAACGTTTTGATATGCCCAATGCTCTGCTGAAAGATCAGAAAATTCAGCGGCAAATGCAGCATATGGCATAAGTGCAATGCAAAGTAAGCTTGCCAATAAAACAGAAACAAATTTTCTCATAAGTATCTCCCTTTTCATATAGATATTTTATTATAATAAACCGATTATAATTTTATCATAAAACATATATTTTTGCAAGTATTAAAATTGACAAAAAGAGTCTGTTGGTGTACAATTATGTAAAAGGGTAAATATAGGTGTTGGAGGATAAGCTTTATGAAGTTAAAAGATGGATTTTTACTTAAAGAAATTGCAGGCAGTTGGGTTGTTGTTCCGGTAGGCGAGCAGGTTGTTGATTTTCAGATGATGATAACCTTAAACGAAACAGGAGCATTTTTGTGGGAAAAATTAAAGTCAAAAATCTCAAAAGAAGAGCTTTTGAATGCACTTTTATCGGAATATGCCGTTGAAAGAAGTGTAGCAGAGGCAGATGTTGACGAGTTTTTAAAAACATTATCTGAAAAGGAACTTTTAGAAGCAGAATGATGGATACAGAAAAAATGATTCAGCCTGACATGCAGGAGTTTTCTCCTTTTATATGTGAAATTTTGAAAAACGGCGGCAGTGCACGGATTACAGTTACGGGCAGCAGTATGTGGCCGATGCTTAAAGACGGCACAGACAGCGTTTTGATTGAGCCTGCCAACCGAGAGGTAAAAAAATGGGAGCTGCCGCTTTATCAGCGTGATGACGGTGCTTTAATTTTGCATCGTGTTATGAAAAAGAAAAAAGGTGCTTATGCAATGTGCGGCGATAATCAGCTTATAGTTGAATGGCCTGTTCGCGCCGATCAGATTATTGGTATAGCGGTCGAGTTTACCAGAAAAGGTAAAACCACCAGATGCAGTAATATTTTATATCGCATGTATGCGGCCATGTGGAGCATTGTGCGTCCGTACAGATTTTTTATTCTTGTAATTTATAAAAAAACGATAATTATCACCAAAAGGTGGTTTAATAAATGATGAAAAAAAATAAAGCTTTAAAATGGGATCTGAAGCTGGCAAAGCACGTGCGTTTTGGCATAATATCGCTCTCGGCATTGGGTATTTTGTATTCGGTATTAAATACAGTCTTTGCGCTTGTTTCCAAAGAGGTCATAGATGCAGCAGCAAATGCTGCATCGGGAAAAGTGTCGGATAATTTAATAAAGCTCTGTATTTTTCTTGCAATTTTAATTGCTTTGCAGCTTGTGTTTCAAGTTGTTATATCAAAGCTTGCCGTTAAAACATCAGGTAAGGTTGTTATAGAGTGTAAAAAGCAACTTTTTTCAGCATTGCTTCATAAAGAGGCGACTAGTGTTTTGAAATATCATTCGGGAGAGCTTTTAAACAGACTCACAAGTGATGTGGCGGTTATTTCGGGTGCGATAAGTTCGCTTATTCCTGATTTGATTCACTACATAACAAGCGCTGCGGCGAGCTTTATAGTGCTTTTTGTTCTTGATAAGACTTTGGCAATTTTATGCCTTTTTGCACTTCCTGTTGTGTTTTTTGCAAGCAGAATATACAGGAAGAAAATGAAATATTTCCACAAGCGTGTTCAGGAAAGTGACGGAAAAACGCGTTCGTTTATGCAGGAAACATTATCAAACATTCTGGTTATAAAATCATTTGGCAGCGAAGAAAAAGTAGTTGATGTTGCAACAGAACTGCAGACAGACAACTATAAATTAAATTTAAAAAGAAATGACATAAGCATAATGTCCAATCTTTTGTTTTTTATAGCAATGACAGCAGGCTATTACTTTGCAATGGCGTGGGGTGCGCTTCGTATGGCAAACGGCCTTATGTCGTTTGGTACATTAATGGCGGTTCTTCAGCTGGTTGAACAATTACAGTCGCCTTTTCGCAGCTTGTCGTCTGTAATGCCGCAGTATTATGCGATGACAGCATCGACCGAACGTATAATGGAGCTTGAAGATATGCCTGAAGAAGAAACGGCAGATGCTGACTTTGACAGAGAAAAAATATATGATAAAGCAAGCGCATTTTGTGTTGAAAATCTGACTTTTTCTTATGATGACAAGCTTGTTTTAGATAATGTAAGCTTTAAAATCGAAAAAGGCGAATTTGTGGCTGTAACAGGACTCTCGGGAGCGGGTAAGTCTACATTGCTAAAGCTGTTTTTGGGAATAATTGAGGCAGATAGCGGAGAGATATATCTGCTCGATGAAAATGGAGAAAAACTTAATTTAGATGCAAAAACCCGTGCGCTTTTTGCTTATGTTCCGCAGGGAAATTTAATACTTTCGGGCACAATCAGAGAAAACATAGCCTTTGCCAAATCTGATGCAACCGAAGAAGAAATTATTTATGCGGCAAAAATGGCAGAGATATGGAATGAAATATCGGCTTTGCCCGAGGGTTTGGATACAGTTTTAGGTGAAAGCGGTATGGGACTTTCTGAAGGTCAGATTCAAAGACTGGCAATTGCAAGAGCTCTTTTATATGATGCGCCTGTCTTGCTTTTGGATGAATGTACATCTGCGCTGGACGAAAAAACAGAAAAAGCAGTGCTTGATAATTTGATTTCGCTAAAAAGCAAAACCTGTCTTACAGTATCGCACAAGGCGGCTGCTAAGGAATGCTGCAATATGAATTTGTTTGTAGAAAACGGAATAGTTTATAAACTTGAAAAAAATTAAAAGTTTTTGTAGACAAATGATATATTTTGTGGTATACTAAAATGCAGAGATTAAAATTTCGGTAAAAACCTTTAAATCGGTACAGAGATGCTGATAAGGTGTGCTCAATTTCATACTGCTTGCGGACAAGGTGTATCTATATAGGTGCGTTGCCTTGCATGTTGTGTTGTAAATTCACTCTTATCACATCTGTGGTAAGAGTTTTTATTTTATTATGAGATTATAGAATAAGAGTTTTAGAAAGTGAGGCGAAATCGGATGGAAATTAAAAGTGCAGAAATATTGGATTCTGCAGCAATGAAACGTGCAATTTCGCGTATTGCTTACGAAATATTAGAAAAAAATAAAGGAACAGAGGATTTGGCTTTGGTCGGTATTTTGCGAAGAGGAATAGTCCTAGCAGACCGGTTAAAAAAAAGATTCTGCGAAATAGAAGGTGTCGAGGTTCCGACGGGTGTGCTAGACATAACACGCTTTCGTGATGATATTAAAAAGGGTGAAAACCTTCCCGAAACAAGCGGAACAAAAATCGATTTTTCGGTTGAAAATAAAAAAATTGTGTTAGTTGACGATGTTTTATATACAGGCCGCACAGTCCGCGCAGCAATCGAGGCAATTATGGAGCTTGGCAGACCGGCAAAAATTGAACTGGCTGTTATGATAGACCGGGGACACAGAGAATTGCCGATAAGAGCAGATTATGTAGGAAAAAATGTTCCCACCGCAAAGAGTGAGAGCATACAGGTAGAGTTTATTGAAACCGGCGGCAAAGAGTGTGTCGAACTTAAAAAAGATAGAGATTAACGGGGAGGAAGCATCAATGGAATTTAAGCATAAGGATCTGCTGGGTATAAAACAGCTTAGCCGTGAAGAAATTATAGGAATCTTAAATCATGCAAAAAAAATGAAAGAGATTGTTCTTTCTGATTGTAAAAAAACACCCGACTTACAAGGCAAATCGGTTGTAACATTATTTTATGAAAACAGCACAAGAACAAGAATGTCGTTTGAGCTTGCTTCGAAATATATGAGCGCAAATGCCGCAAATATTACGGCAAGCGGCTCATCGGTTGCAAAGGGCGAAACCTTAATAGATACTGCCCGCACACTGGACAGTATGGGAACAGACGTTATTATAATCCGTCATTCATCATCGGGCGCACCGCATCTTATTGCTAAAAACGTAAAAGCTTCTGTAATAAATGCCGGTGACGGTATGAACGAACACCCTACACAGGCTCTTTTGGATATGTTTACCATTAAAGAAAATAAAGGCAGAATAGCAGGTCTTAAGGTTGCTATTGTGGGCGACGTTGCACACAGCCGTGTTGCCCGTTCGGATATTTATGCGCTTACAAAATTAGGGGCAGAGGTAGTTGTGGGCGGTCCGTCAACCCTTATGCCGACAGAAATAGAAAAGCTTGGTGCTAAAGCTTATCAGAGTGTGCATGAGGCAATGATTGACGCTGATGTTGTAATCGGATTAAGAATCCAGCAGGAAAGACAAAAAAGCGGTTTGATTCCGAGCTTAAGAGAGTATCATCGCTTTTTTGGTGTAGATGACCAGAGAATGAAGTTTGCAAAGCCTGATGCGCTTTTGATGCATCCGGGACCTGTAAACCGAGGCGTTGAGCTTACAAGTGCGATTATGGAAACGGACGCAAGCAAGATAAACGAGCAGGTAACAAACGGAGTTTCGGTCAGAATGGCTGTTCTGGATATTCTGACTAAGGGAGGAATAATCGAATGAGAATATTAATTAAAGGCGGTCGTGTTATCGACCCGAAAACAAATACAGACAAGGTTTCAGACGTTTATATAGAAAACGGAGTCATTGAAGAAATCGGTGAAGATATTTCAAAAAAATTTGAAGATTTGGCTGAACTTACCGTAATTGATGCTAAAGGCAAGGTTGTTTCACCGGGATTGGTAGATATGCATTGCCACCTTCGTGAACCCGGTCAGGAATATAAAGAGGATATAGAAAGCGGAACAAAAGCAGCGGCAATGGGTGGTTTTACATCAATTGCGTGTATGCCGAATACAAATCCTCCGATTGATAATGCTCCGATTGCCGAGTATGTAATAAATCGGGCAGCCCAGGTCGGTAAGGTTAATGTTTACCCCATAGGTGCAGTAACAAAGGGCTTAAAGGGTGAGGTTTTAGCTGACATCGGAGAGCTTAAATTTGCAGGTGTTGTTGCAATTTCTGATGACGGCAGACCGGTACAGAATGCAAATATTATGAGAAGAGCCTTAGAATATTCTGATATGTTCGATACATTGGTTGTTTCACATTGTGAAGAACTCGAGCTTTTAGACGGCGGAGTTATGAACGAGGGTTATATGTCAACATATCTTGGATTAAAGGGCATATCAAATGCAGTTGAAGATGTTCAGATTGCAAGAGATATAATTTTAGCGGAAGAAACAAAAACACGTGTTCATATCTGCCACGTAAGCACAAAGGGCGGTGTAGAGCTTGTACGTCAGGCTAAAAAACGCGGTGTTAACGTAACCTGTGAAACCTGTCCTCACTACTTTACACTTACAGAAGCGGCAGTTGAAGGCTTTAACACAAATGCTAAAATGAATCCGCCACTCAGAACTCAGGAGGATTTAGAGGCAATTATCGAAGGTCTTTGCGACGGAACAATAGATGTTATTGCAACAGACCACGCACCGCACCATATTGACGAAAAGAACTTAGAGTTTGATAAAGCACTAAATGGTATAATTGGTTTTGAAACAGCTTTAGGCTTAGGCATAACCTACCTTGTAAAAACCGGCAAGCTTACACTCAGCGAGCTTATTCGCAAAATGGCACTTAATCCGGCAAATCTGCTCTCGATTAACAAGGGAATTATTGCAGAAGGCAAGCCGGCAGATATAATTATATTTAATCCTGATGAAGAATATAAGGTTGATGTTAAAAGCTTTTTGTCAAAATCCAAGAACTCGCCTTATGACGGATATTGCTTAAACGGTAAGGTTGAATATACAATAGTAGGCGGTAAGATAGTTGTAAATCAGGGCGTAATGCTTTAAAATAAAGGGAGGCTTTAAAAATGTCAATGGAATTACTGATTGAAAAAATCAAAAAAACAGGAAACCCGACAGTTGCGGGCTTAGACCCTAAGCTTGATTATGTTCCTGAATATATGAAGCAGGAGACATTCGAAACCTACGGTAAAAATGCTCGTGGTGCAGGTGAAGCACTTTTTCAGTTCAACAAGGGTCTGATTGATGAGCTTTGCGATGTTGTTCCTGCTGTAAAACCTCAGATGGCATATTACGAAATGTACGGTCTGGCAGGACTTGAAGCACTTGCAAAAACTGTAAGGTATGCAAAAGAAAAAGGTCTTTATGTTATATTAGACGGTAAAAGAAACGACATCGGCTCGACTGCCGAAGCATATGCGGCTGCATATTTAGGCGAGTCTAAAATTGATGATGAAGCATCTTGGACAGATTTTCCGGCAGATTGCCTGACGGTAAATCCTTATCTGGGAACAGACGGAGTTATGCCGTTTGTTAAGCTGTGCGAAGAAAAAGACAAGGGAATATTTGTGCTGGTAAAAACCTCTAACCCATCTTCAGGAGAATTTCAGGATCTTAAAATAGATGAAAATACCTTGTACGAAAAAGTTGCAGGTTTAGTAAATAAATGGGGAGAAAGCACAATCGGTACAAGCGGATATTCAGGTGTCGGTGCAGTTGTTGGTGCAACCTATCCGCAGCAGATTTCTGAGCTTAGAAAAATTATGCCAAAAACTTATTTCTTAGTTCCCGGCTACGGCGCACAGGGAGGCAAGGCAGAAGATGTTGCAAAGGCATTTAATTCGGACGGCTTAGGCGCAATTATTAATGCATCGCGTTCGATTATGTGTGCATATAAAAAGAGCGGAGCGCCTGAAAAGGATTACGCAAAGGCAGCCAAAGAAGAGGCTTTGCGTATGAAAGAAGATATAGTTCGTTTCTTATAATAAATAAATGTTACAACATATAGAAAAAAACAAGGGAGGAGTCAGCTTGAAAAAAGCATATTTGGTATTAGAAGACGGTACTGTGTTCGAAGGTGAAAGCTTTGGAGCAGAGGGCGAAGTAATCGGTGAAGTGGTGTTCCAGACCTCTATGGTAGGGTATCAGGAAACACTTACAGACCCGTCAAATGCAGGACTTATTGTTATGATGACATATCCGCTTATAGGTAACTGCGGAATAAATGATGAGGATAACGAATCAGAAAAGCCGGTTTTAAAAGGTCTTATTATTAAAGAACCGTCACTTAATCCTAACAATTTCCGTTGCAAAGGAAAGATAGAGGATTATCTTAAAAATCACAATATTATAACATTAACAGGCATAGACACAAGAGAATTAACCAGAAAAATACGTTCTGAGGGTGTAATGAACGGAGCAATCACATTTGATGCAAACTTCGATTACGAAAACCGTAAAGACGAACTTAAAGCATATGAGGTTGGCGAGGTTATCGAAAGTGTAAGCTGTAAAGAAAAATATACCGCAGGTAACGGAAAATATAAAGTTGCAATGCTTGATTTAGGCGCTAAACGCAGCGTTATCGAAAGTATCGCAGCGCACGACTGCACAGTTACTGTTTATCCGGCAACTGCAACTGCTGATGAGATTTTGGCAGACAAGCCTGACGGTATAGTTTTATCAAACGGTCCGGCAGATCCTGGACGGTGTGCTGCGCAGATTGAAACAGCAAAAAAACTTTTAGATTCAAAAATCCCTGTTATGGGAATATGCTTAGGTCATTTGATTCTTGCAATAGCGGCAGGGGCAAAAACCAAGAAAATGAAGTTCGGACATCGCGGTGCAAATCAGCCGGTTAAAGATTTAGCAAGCGGTCGTACCTATATAACAAGCGAGAATTACGGCTATACAGTAGATGGCGATTCAATTGATGAAAAAGCAATTAAGGTTTCTCATATAAATGTAAACGACCAGGCAATAGAAGGTTTAGAATATGTTAATCGTCCGGCATTTTCAATAGCGTTCCACCCGGGGGCAGTTCCCGGAGCGCACAGCACAAAATATATGCTTGAGCGGTTTATCGATATGATGGGAGGAAACAAATAATGCCGAAGAGAGAAGATATTAAAAAAGTATTGGTTATCGGCTCAGGTCCGATTGTTATAGGTCAGGCGGCAGAGTTTGACTATGCAGGAACACAGGCTTGTCGCGCACTTCAGGAGGAAGGCTTAGAGGTTGTGTTGATTAACTCAAATCCTGCAACCATTATGACAGATAAAATGATGGCAGATAAAATTTATATCGAGCCATTAGTTGCTGATGTTGTTAAAAAAGTAATTGAAATTGAACGTCCTGACAGCATTTTGCCGACACTGGGCGGTCAGACAGGTCTTAACCTTGCGATGGAGCTTGCTGAAGAGGGATACCTCTACAAAATGGGTGTAAAGCTCTTAGGAACAAACACCACTGCAATCAAAAAAGCAGAAGACCGTCAGGCTTTTAAAGATACAATGGAAGAAATCGGCGAGCCGTGTATAGCATCAAAGGTTGTTGATACCTATGAAGATGCGCTCAGCTTTGCAAGAGAAATCGGTCTTCCGGTTATCGTTCGTCCGGCTTACACTTTGGGTGGTACCGGCGGTGGTATTGCTTATACCGAGCAGGAACTGGAAGAAATTGCAACTAACGGCTTAAGACTTTCGCGTGTGCATCAGGTTCTTATCGAAAAATGTATCTCCGGCTGGAAAGAAATTGAGTTCGAGGTTATCCGTGATGCAAAGGGTAATGCGATTACAGTTTGCTCGATGGAAAACATTGACCCGGTTGGTGTTCATACCGGTGACTCAATCGTTGTAGCGCCTGCACAGACTCTTTCTGCCAAAGAGTATCAGATGTTAAGAAACGCATCTCTTAACATCATCAATGCGCTTGGCATCGAGGGCGGATGTAACTGTCAGTTTGCACTTCATCCCGAAAGCTTTGAATATGCAGTTATCGAGGTTAACCCAAGACTTTCGCGTTCATCGGCTTTGGCATCTAAAGCGACAGGCTATCCGATTGCTAAGGTTGCATCAAAAATTGCGGTAGGTTACGGTCTTGACGAAATTAAAAATGCGGTTACCGGCACAACCTATGCGTGCTTTGAGCCGACTATTGACTATGTTGTTGTAAAGTTCCCGAAGTGGCCATTTGATAAATTCGTTAAAGCAAAACGCACACTCGGAACACAGATGAAAGCAACAGGCGAAATTATGGCAATTTCTGATTCTATCGAGGGCGGTTTGATGAAATCTGTTCGTTCTTTAGAGTTAGGACTTCATACATTTGAAATGCCTAAGCTTAAAAATCTGTCTAAAAAAGAAATTGAAAAGCGTTTAAATACAATCGACGACGAACGTTTCTTTGTTGTCTGCGAAGCCATCCGTCGCGGCATTTCGCTCGAGGCAATTCACGATGTTACAATGATTGACCTGTTCTTCTTAGACAAGCTTAAAAACATTGTAGATATGGAAAATATGTTAAAGTCGGGCAATCTGTCACGTGACATCTTGCGCAAGGCGAAACGTATGGGCTTTACCGATAAGGCTATTGCAGAATACTGCGGTATGAAAGAAGCAGAAATTAAGGCGCTGAGAAAACGCTATGATGTTCTTCCGACTTATAAAATGGTTGATACCTGCGCAGCAGAGTTCGAAGCAAAAACACCGTACTATTATTCAACTTACGACCGTTATTCAGAAGCTAAAGCCTCTGATAAAAAGAAAGTTTTAGTTATCGGCTCAGGACCGATCAGAATCGGTCAGGGTATAGAATTTGACTATTGCTCGGTTCACGCTGTATGGGCATTAAAAGAAGCAGGCTATGAAACAATTATAGTAAATAACAATCCCGAAACAGTAAGTACCGACTTTGATACAGCAGACAAGCTCTATTTTGAGCCGTTAACAGCCGAAGATGTTGCAAACATCGTTGAAGTTGAAAAACCATACGGTGCACTTGTTCAGTTCGGCGGACAGACCGCTATTAAGCTTACTCAGGCACTTAAAGATATGGGTGTAAACATCTTGGGAACAAAAGCAGAGGATGTTGATGCAGCTGAAGACAGAGAACTGTTTGACGAAATTTTAGAGCAGTGCAAAATTCCGCGTCCTGCCGGACGTACAGTATTTACACACGCAGAAGCATTAGAGGCAGCAAATGAACTCGGTTATCCGGTTTTGGTTCGTCCGTCATACGTGCTTGGCGGTCAGGGTATGGAAATCGCATTTAACGATAACGACGTTAAAGAATTTATGGACATCATTACTATGATTAAGCAGGAGCATCCTATCTTAATCGATAAATATATGATGGGTAAAGAGTTAGAGGTTGATGCAATCTGTGACGGAGAGGATATTTTAATACCCGGTATTATGGAGCATTTAGAAAGAGCCGGTGTTCACTCCGGTGACTCTATATCTGTTTATCCTACACAGACAATTTCTCAAAAGCACAAGGATACACTTGTTGACTATACCAAAAAGCTTGCGCGTGCTCTGCACGTTGTCGGTCTTGTAAACATTCAGTTCGTTTTATACGAAGATGAGGTATATGTAATCGAGGTTAACCCACGTTCTTCACGTACTGTTCCTTACATTTCAAAGGTAACAAACGTGCCGATGGTAGACCTTGCTACGCGTTGCGTTTTAGGCGAAAAATTAAAGGATATGGGATGCGGAACAGGCTTGCATCCTGAAGGTGAATATGTTGCCGTTAAGGTGCCTGTATTCTCATTCGAAAAGCTCCACGATGTTGATGCATCCTTAGGACCTGAAATGAAATCAACAGGTGAGGTTTTAGGTATTTCTAAAAACTTTGGCGAAGCTCTTTATAAAGGTCTTCTTGCAGCAGGCTTTAAGATGAGCGGCAAAGGCAACGTTTTAATTACCGTTCGCGATAACGACAAACGCGAAATGCTTGACATTGCAAAAGATTTTGAAGAAATGGGTTACAATCTTTTTGCAACGGCAAATACAGCGCATTATCTTAACAAAAACTGCGTTGCAACAAGTGTTGTTAAAAAGATTGGCGAAGGCAGTCCTGATATTATGGATCTTATGCAAGAGGGTAAATTTGATATGGTAATCAATACCCCGACAAGAGGTCGCCAACCCGGACGTGACGGATTTAAAATCCGTCGTAAAACCGTTGAGCATTCTATTCCGTGTCTGACATCCTTGGATACTGCTAAAGCCTATATCCGCAGTATGAAATCAGGTGTATCGCGCGAAGAGCTTAATATGGTTAACTTAATTGATGTATAAAGCGGAGGAATCAGCATGAAATATGTTGTATTTTTAGGCGATGGAATGGCGGACTATCCGCACGAGAATTTCGGCGGAAAAACTCCTCTTGATATTGCAAAAAAACCTAATATAGACGCTATCGCAAAGGGTGGAGTAATCGGCTTGGTAAAAACAGTCGATGACTCTCTTTCGCCCGGAAGCGATGTTGCAAATTTAAGTGTTATGGGTTACGACCCGATGATTTATTATACAGGTCGTTCTCCGCTTGAGGCATTAAGCATCGGCGTAAAGCTTTCAGATTCAGATGTTACTTTCAGAGCAAATCTGGTAACTTTATCAGATGAGAGCGAATACAGCGATAAAACTATGATAGACTACAGCTCGGGCGAAATTACCACCGAAGAGTCGGGCGAGCTTATCAAATATTTGGCAGAAAATATAAAATATGATGATATTAGTCTGCACAAGGGAATAAGCTACCGACATCTTATGGTGTGGGACGGAGGCTCGACAAACGTAAGCTTAACACCACCGCACGATATATCAGACCGCAAGGTTACTGAATATTTGCCAAAGGGCGACGGTGCTGACATTATTTTAGAAATAATGAAAAAAAGCCATGAGCTGCTAAAAGAACACCCTATCAACAAAGCTAGAATTGAAAAAGGTTTAAATCCTGCAAATTCTTTATGGATATGGGGAGAGGGCAAAAAGCCTAACCTTGATTTATTCAGCGAAAAATACGGAATTAAAGGCAGTATGATTTCTGCAGTAGATTTGTTAAAGGGTATCGGCAAGGGTACAGGAATGAACGTTGTCGAGGTTGAGGGTGCAACGGGTAATATAGACACCAACTTTGACGGCAAGGCAAAGGCTGCGATAGACGAGCTTAAGTCGGGTCAGGATTTTGTGTATATTCATGTCGAAGCTCCTGACGAGTGCGGTCATCACGGCGATGCCAAAGGCAAGGTAGAGGCAATTGAGTTAATCGACGAAAAGATTGTCGGACCTGTTATGGAATATTTAAAACAGTCGGGTGAGGATTTCAGAGTTTTGGTTACTCCTGACCATCCGACACCGCTTGCGATTAAAACCCACGCGCGCGATGCTGTTCCTTTTGCGATTTATGACAGCCGCGTATCTGAGGGATTAGACCTTTCGTATTGCGAAACAAACGCAAAAGAATCGGGAATTTATTTAGATAAAGGCTATCAGCTGATGAAGTATCTGATAAATGGTGAAATTGAATAAATAAAAACAGTAGCAAACTAAACGTTTGCTACTGTTTTTAGGGCTAGACGGAAAATAGCGCAGATTGGACAAACTGAACCCACAGGGGTTACCCGAAGGCGTACGTGGGTACGCCGAGAGGTGAAGTTTGTTCAAAACACAAGGCATTATAAAAAGGAATTCGTCAAATGACGAATTCCTACATTAAGTTTTATGTTATTTTAATCTTAATAAAAAACGTAGTTATGCATTTTAGTTGCCTTGTGTGTTGTGCGCATTTTACTATAGCCCTTTATTTGTTGCGCTCTTTTATTGCTCTATCCATATTGCGTTGAGCTTCTTTTTTTGCTATATCATCACGCTTGTCATAATTTTTCTTACCGCGTGCAATCGCAATTTCAATTTTAACAAGACTGCCTTTAAAATATAACGAAAGCGGAATGATTGATACACCTTGCTGTTTAACAGTACCTATCAAACGATTGATTTCTCGTTTGTGAAGGAGCAGCTTTCTGTCACGCAATGGGTCTTTGTTAAAAATATTACCCTGTTCATAAGGACTTATATGCATACCTTTTACAAAGGCTTCGCCTGTTTTTAAAGATACATAGCTGTCTTTTAAATTAACAGCACCTTTTCTTAAAGATTTTACCTCTGTTCCCGAAAGTTCAATTCCTGCCTCTATAACCTCGTCGATAAAATAGTCGTGACGAGCTTTTTTATTTACAGTTATATTTTTAATTGATTTTTTATCCAGAATTTTCACGACCTTTCCCAATCAAATTGCAATCCTTATAAATTATATATTAAAAGGCAGAAAATGTCAACGGGTTACGCAGCTTTGCGTAACCCGTTGTTGCTTTACTATTCAAGTTCAATCAAACCATAAGAGCCTTGTTTTCTTTTATAAACAACATTTGTATCTCCGCTTTCGGAATTTGTGAAGATAAAGAACTGATGCCCTAAAAGGTCCATCTGAAGAATTGCCTCTTCTGTGCTCATCGGTTTTGCAGAAAAACGTTTTGTGCGTGCAATTTTAAATTCGGTTTCTTCTTCAACCTCTTCTTTATATGGGATTGCAGCTAAGGCTGCCGCCTCAAAGGTATCCTTTTTAAGCTTCTTTTCGATGCGTGTTTTATGCTTTCTTAACTGACGCTCTAAAACATCTACTGCAGTATCGATTGAAACATACATATCATCAGTTGCTTCTTCAACACGAACAATAAGTCCGCCCGAATGAACAGTTGCCTCTACAACCTGTTTTTCTCTTTGAACACTTAATGTAACGTATGCCTCCGTTTCTTTATGAAAATATCGGTCAAGTTTTGAAAACCTATCCTCAATCCGCGCCTTAAGTGCGGGGGTAAGCTCAATCTGTTTTCCGCTCATTGTAATTTTCATTATGACCACTCCTTGTGTATGTATATTTGTAAAAAGGAATAATATCTATTCCTTATAATATTTATACCCACGTTTAATTATCTTTAAACACAAAAATTTTATTTTTTTATAAATAATTAAATTTTTCATCACATATAATTAACTGTATAAAGCCGACGGAGGCATAAAAATGAAAAAAATCAGTATTTTTTGTATATTTTTGATTGTTTTTACTTGTTTGCCGCAAAGATATGAGGCGCTTGGTGTGTCAGCATCCTATGCTTGTGTTATGGACAGCTTAACAGGTCGTGTTTTGTATGAAAAAAACGCATATAAGCGACATTCAATGGCAAGCACTACTAAGATAATGACTGCGTTAGTCGCATTAGAAAACGGAAATCCAGATGATGTAGTGACAGTAAGCGCAAATGCGGCAGGCACAGAGGGATCAAGCATATACTTAAAAACAAATGAAAAAATAAAGCTTATTGATTTGTTATACGGCCTGATGTTAGCATCGGGCAACGATGCGGCAATCGCAATAGCCGAGCATATAGGCGGAAGTGTAGATGACTTTAGTAAAATGATGAACGACAAGGCAGCCGAGATAGGTGCAAAGGATACGCAGTTTAAAAATCCTAACGGTTTGGATGAAGAGGGGCACTATACTACAGCATACGATTTGGCACTTATTACACGCGCGGCGCTTAAAAACAAAGATTTTTCAGAAATCGTAAAGACCAAAAAAAAGACAATATCAAACGGAGAAGAAAGCTATGGCAGAGCACTTTCTAATCATAATAAGCTGCTTAATCTTTATCAGGGTTGTGACGGAGTAAAAACGGGATTCACCAAGAAGACAGGTCGGTGTTTAGTATCGGCGGCAACCCGTAATAACTTTCAGGTTATAGCCGTTACTTTAAATGCACCCGATGACTGGAATGACCATACAAATATGCTTAATTATGCTTTTAATAATTACAGCGCAAGACCTTTGGTTTTAAAGGATATGGTTATTAAAACAGTTCCTGTTGAAAACGGAGATACCGACACAGTAAAGCTCTTGGCAAATGACGTTTTTTATCTTACAATGGAAGATAAAGAGGGATTAAATAAAGTAAAGCTTGAATATGACGTACCAAAGAGCATACCTGCACCGGTTATGAAAGGAACAGTTCTCGGCAAACTCAAAATTTTTTATGAGGGTGTAATGGTTAAAGAAATAGAACTTGGTGCAGATTGCGATATTAAATATGTAGAACCGCCAAAGAAAAATACGTTTGAAAAAATCGCAGATTTTTTTATAAATTTGTGGGATTGAAAATAATAATACAGGATGTGCCAAAAGCGGCACATCCTATTATTTTTAGGTGTTTTTGCTTGAATAAGCTATTGCAATTTTGGCAAAAAAATGTATAATAAATGTATATGTATTTTAATCAGATAAAAGAAACAGAAACGGAGAAACTTATGGCTGAACTTTTAAGACTTCAAAAATATATCGCCCAATGCGGTGTGGCATCACGCCGTGCGGCAGAAGAAATGATTTTAGCCGGCCGCGTGCGTGTTAATAAATCTGTTGTGACCGAGCTTGGCACAAAGGTAAATCCTGATAAAGACAAGGTTTATGTCGATTCAAAGCTTATAGCAGAAGACAGTAAAAAATATTATATAATGCTTAATAAGCCTGTCGGATATATAACCTCGGCAAAGGATCAGTTTGACCGCAAAACAGTTTTAGACCTTGTTTCTGATTTGGATGCAAGGCTATACCCCGTCGGCAGACTTGACTATGACAGCGAAGGCTTAATTTTTCTGACAAATGACGGTGATTTTACATATCGCTTAACACATCCTGCCAACGAGGTTAAGAAAAAATATCAGGTCGCAGTCAGCGGTATTGTTGATATGGATACTGTATGGCAGTTAAGAAAAGGCGTTGAAATAGACGGACGGATGACAGCTCCTGCCAGAGTGGAGATTACAAAGCAAACCGAGGGAACAACAGAGCTTACTTTCGTAATTTCAGAGGGCAGAAACCGTCAGATTCGTAAAATGTGCGAGGCTGTGGGGCATACGGTTATCCGCTTGCGCAGAGTAGCGGTAGGAAATGTTATTTTAGGAAATCTGCCAAGAGGCAAGTGGAGACACTTGACTCCGGGCGAAATTCAACTGCTTATCGGTGGTGAGAAAAATGCTGACAATAAAAGAAACAAACGATAAATTAAAAGCGCAGGAGTTTTTAAAAAACTGCGGAAACAACTATGAGCTTGGTGACGATATAATTATGGTTTGCGAAGAGAACGGTAAAATTTTAGGTGTTACTTCGCTCGGCTTAAAAGATGGACAGGTTTATCTTAACCTGCTTGAAATTTTAAGCGAGGCAAATGATATGAGCCTTAAATTAGGGATGCTAAAAGCTGTTATGAATCTGGCAGATTTAAGAGGAATAAAACAAATTTACGGAACGAATAAAGATTTAGAAGAGCTTTATAAGCTATTAAGATTTAAAGAAGATGAGGGCAGATATTCTTTGAATTTAGAGGGATATTTTACAACAGACCATTGCGACCAGGAGGACAAAAATGACAGTAGCAGAGCTTAAAAAAGAATTTGAAGCATTATATGGCACAGACGGAGAAATAAGAATATTTCATTCTCCCGGTCGTGTTAATTTAATAGGCGAGCATACCGACTATAACGGCGGATATGTTTTTCCGGCGGCACTTTCAATGGGGTCTACCATAGCACTTCGCTTGCGTGATGATAATATCGTAAGAATGAAAGCCACAGACCTTGACGGTATTGTGGAAATTGATATTAATGCGTTAGAAAACTACCGAGATTTATCATGGGGCGATTATCAGGCAGGCGTTATGAATGAACTGTCTAAAGAAGGCTATGATATTTGTGCCTGCGATATGCTTTATGATGACACATTACCGCACGGAGGCGGGTTGTCTTCATCTGCTGCCATCGAGGTTGTAACTGCTTTGGCTTTTGCAACACTTTCAAATGAGAAAAATGGCATAGAAAAGCCTGTGGATATGATTGAAATGGCGCTTATCGGTCAGAAAACAGAGCATAATTATATAGGCGTAAACTGTGGAATTATGGACCAGTTTGCATCGGCGATGGGCAAAAAGGATTGCGCCATTTTCTTAAAATGCGATACTTTGGAATACAGCCACGCAAAACTCAGTATGGAGGGATACACTTTAGTTATATCAAACACTAACAAAAAACGCAGTCTTGCAACATCAAAATATAACGAGCGCAGAGGCGAGTGCGAGGCAGGTCTTAAGGCTTTAAAAGAATTTTTCCCGGATGCAAAGACTTTAAGTGATATATCGGGCGAAGATTTTTATGCACATAAAGAAGCTATCAAAGACGAAGTTGTGCGCAGAAGAGTTAAGCACGTTATAACAGAGAATGAACGTGTGCTTGAAAGTGTTGAGGCTCTTAAAAACGGAGATATGATAAAATTCGGTCAGCTTATGAACGAATCCGGTGATTCTTTAAGATACGACTATGAGGTAACAGGTGAAGAGCTTGACACCTTAGTAAGCGAGGCAAGAAAAATAGAAGGAGTAATCGGCTCAAGAATGACAGGTGCCGGTTTTGGCGGATGCTCAGTTTCGCTTGTTAAAAATGAATCTGTAGAAAAGTTCATTGAGCAGGTGGGAAAAGCATACGAAGAAAAAATAGGCTATGCCGCGTCGTTTTATGTATCACAGATAGCCGATGGCGGACACGAAATCAAATAATGTAAACCAAATAAAAAAACAATGGCGGCAATTGCCGCCATTGTTTTTTTATTTAATAACCTCATAATCTCTTAACGGAGTAAGGTTTTCGTCCCAATAGAATATGGTTTGCTCACCGGAATCTTTACTGAATTTAATTTGTGTTAAGCCGTTACCTGTAATTTTAGAGGATTGTATTTTGTCGCTGCCTGAAGCAAAAATACACATTGGTTTGGTTGTTTCTTTGCAAACTTTAACTATCAGCTCGTTATTGTCGTAATACGGCTCTTTATAGCATATATCGCCCAACTTAATAGTACCGGCTTTTTTTAATTGAAGAGTATTAATATCAACCTTGCTGTAATATAAGGTGTTTCCTTCTATAAACAGACCGCCTAGACCTATTTCAGATAAAACCTCTTTAGTCTCTTTGGTCTTAGGATTATAAGAATAAATTGCCATATCGGTATTAAAATATATAATTCCGTTATATTCTGATACGTTGGCAAACATTGCCTCTTTTAAATATGTAGTTTGTGTTAAACGCCATCCGCCGTCGCCACCATCGAGATTTTTATAAATAATTTCGCCTTTTGAGCTTACAAGATTATTGCCGCTTACGTAATAATCTACACCGCCGGAAAAGACTATAGCACCATATCCGTGCCAGGGAGCTTTGTCGTAAGCAGTAGAGTCAGCGGCAAGTCCGTCTAAGTTGTATCCGTAGTGCGGATTTTCTTGCGAGCTGATTTCTTTGTCGCTTAAAAGCGCATAGGTATGATTTGTTTGCGCATATGCATCAGATTTTTGTAACGTAGGGTCATCCCAGGTTAAATCAATGTGATACCATTTTCCGTCAAGCTCTATAATATTCCAGGCATGCTTCATCGGTACAGAGGTAACATAACCGCAGTTTATGCCAAGCTTTTTCATAACGTGGTAAAATGCACGGGCATAAGATTCGCAAACGCCTGTTTTTGTGGTCATTATAGTAATTGAATGGTTTTTTAAGGACTGGTCGTACTCATAGTTTAATGTCATATAATCGTGGACGGTCATAATCTTATCGAAATCAGACATATTTCCGTGTATATGCCATAAAACCTCGTCAGTTGCCTTTTCTATTTCGGCAATGGTGTTATTAATAACAGTTTTGTTGGTTTCGGTATAAGATGGTACAATATATGCAATCTTGCCGTCGGAATAGTAAGCATAACGAAAACCGTTCTCTACATAATAAAGTAACGGATTTTTATAAAGTATCTGCAAATACTTGTCGGCAAAAGCGTCAATGTCGTCGGTGTAAATATTAAAATCTTCTACATCAATTTTCTCATCAAGATTTTGCCAGCCTGAAGCCAGAGTTTCATCTAATGTCTGACCTTTTTTAAAAAGCATAATTTTTGTAACGGGCACAAATGACTCAGGAAAATCTTTTTTTGCATAACCCATACTTATTTCGTCTGCAAAAACATTAGTGCTTAAAACTAACATAAAGACCAAAACTAAAAGCAATAGTCTTTTCATAAAACATCCTCCTTCAAATTTATATACATAATTATTTTATCATAAAATAAAGTAAAAGTAAATATATAAGAGTAATTAAAAATAATTTTGATAAAATATGATATTTTTCATCAAGCTTTCCTTGATTCTTTAAAACGTTTGTGTTATACTTGTTATATAATGAGTTTTTCTGCCCTGATTTTAAAAGGGTAAAATTTGAAAGTGGGGATTTTGAGAAGATGAAAGCACAATTGTCATCTATCTGGTATCAGGCACTTAAGGTGCTTAAAGAAGGAAAAGAGGTAAGCTCGTCAGCATATGACCATTGGATTGAACCGCTCTTGCCTGTGGGCATATCCGAGGATACAATCTATTTAAAGGTGCCGACCGAGGTTCATTACGAAATAGTACAAACTATTCATTTGGATGCCATAACCGAGGCAGTAAATTTTGTTGCTGACCGCAACTATAAGGTTGTAATTTTAGACTATAACGAAGAAACACCTCCCGAGCTTGAATATACGGTTGCATTCGACCGTACGGGTGATGAGGCAACATCGTTAAATCCAAGATACACATTTGATTCGTTCGTTGTCGGCGATTCAAACAGATTTGCTCATGCTGCATCAAAGGCAGTTTCTGAAAAACCTGCATCGGCATTTAATCCGTTGTTTTTATATGGTGGAGCAGGACTGGGCAAAACCCATCTTGTTCAGGCTATAGGTAACAAAATTATGAAGGATAATCCTTCTGCGAATATTCTTTATGTTACCAGCGAAAAATTTATGAGCGAATTTATTAACCTTATAGTAACAAAAAAGAACACAATAGATTTCAGAAATAAATATCGCACCTGTGATGTTTTGATTATTGATGATGTTCAGTTTTTATCAGATAAGGACCAGACACAGGTTGAGTTTTTCCATACCTTTAATGCTCTTCATGAGGCGAACAAGCAGATTATTTTAACATCTGACCGCCCGCCAAAAGAGATTAAAGAGCTTGAAGAACGTATGAGAACACGCTTTGAGTGGGGGCTTATTGTAGATATTAAGCCACCTGATTTAGAAACCCGTGTTGCAATTTTACGTAAAAAGGCAAGTGAAGAAAGCTTTGAAGTTCCTGACGAAATTCTTTTTTACATTGCCGAAAACTTAAAATCAAATATCAGAAATCTTGAGGGCGTTTTAAAAAGACTTATTGCTTATAAAGTGCTTATGGGCAGACCTATTACAATGGCATTGGCGGATGAAGCAATAAAAGAGTTTTTAAATAAAGATGAAGACAAGCACATAAATACAGAGTATATTTTGTCGATTGTGGCAAACTATTTTAACATTACCTCAGACGAGATTCTTTCATCAAAAAGAACCCAGGAGATTTCGTACGCACGTCATATTGCAATGTATTTAATACGCGAGTTTACTAACTTAAGCCTGCCTAAAATAGGTCAGGAGCTTGGCGGAAGAAACCACGCAACAATTATGCACGGCATTAAAAATATTGAAGCCGGTATGCAAACTGACAGAGATACGAAAAAAATAATTGACGAACTGGTTAAAAATTTAGAAAACCGTGACTGATAGTGTGGAGGCAGAATATGAATATCGAAATTACCACAGAATACATAAAGCTTGACCAGCTTTTAAAGTTTTCGGGACTTTCTTTTTCGGGTGCCGATGCAAAAGAACTGATTTTAAGCGGAGTTGTAAGTGTAAACGGTGAAATCTGTACCATGCGCGGTAAAAAAATCCGCCCCGGTGACGAGGTTTTATTAGAGCTTGACGATGAGCTGATTACGCTTACGGTAGAATAATTATGTATATTGAACATTTAAGCCTTAAGAATTTCAGAAATTATAAAAACGAAGAATTTTCGTTTATTCCGCATACCAATATATTATACGGAGAAAATGCGCAGGGCAAAACCAATGCGTTAGAGGCAGTATATCTTTTTTCGATCGGCAAGTCATTTCGCACCACGCAAGACAGAGAGTTAATTCGTTTTGGTGAAGAAACGGCGCGTGCCGAGCTGGTATTTTCTGATAATAAAAGGCAGCAGAAAATTGAAATAATACTGCGCCGTGACAAAAAGAAACAAATAAAAATCAACGGTGTAGTAATCCATAAGCTGAGCGAACTGGTGGGCAGGCTGAATGTGGTTTTGTTTTGCCCGGAGGAATTGGGATTAGTAAAAGAAGGCCCTAATGTGCGCCGACGTTTTTTAGATATTGCATTAAGCCAGTTAAGACCAAATTATTATCATTTGTTAGGGCTTTATAACAAGGTTTTGGAGCAACGCAATAATCTTATTAAAAAAATAAAATTTCAAAATGCCTCGTCGCTTGCCGATACTATGTTTGTATGGAACGAAAAGCTTGCGACATATGGCGTTCAGATTGCGGCATACCGTTCTGAATTTGTAAAACTGCTTGAGGGTTATGCAAAAAAAGTTCATTCCGAAATTTGCGGTGAAGAGCTTTTGGTTGAGTATCGCACAAGAGTGGGCACAAAAGAAGATTTTTTAGAAAAGCTTAACAACAATTTAGACAAGGAAATAGAGCAGGGATACACCCTGTACGGTCCGCACCGCGACGATATTTATCTTGCGGTATCGGGCAAAGATGCCAAAAACTTTGCATCGCAAGGTCAGCAGCGCACGATTGTTCTGTCGCTGAAGTTGGCTCAGGCAGATTTGCTTTTCGAAGAAACAGGCGAATATCCTGTGCTTTTGCTTGATGATATAATGTCAGAGCTTGATTCAGGAAGAAGAGCATATCTTGCAGGCAAGATTTTAAACAAACAGGCAGTTATTACCTGCACAGATGTAGAGCAAAATCTTAAAACAGATACAGCTAAAACTATTCACATAAAAAGCGGAGCTATTTTATAATCAGGGGGTAAGAGTAATGTTTTTACACTTGGGTGGCGATACAGTAGTTAATTTAAAAGATGTTATCGCAATAATGGATTTAGATGTTACCAGTACCTCTAAAATAACGCGTGAGTTTTTAGCGGTTGCTGAAGAAGAAGGCTTTGTTGTAAATGTTTCTGAGGATTTGCCTAAATCGTATGTGTTAACAGAAATAGACCACGAAAGTAAAATTTTTGTGTCGCCTATTTCGTCAGCGACGCTTTTAAAAAGAGCTAAAAGCTTTTCGAGTATAGCGGCAACAATCGAGATAGAATAACCGATAAAATTTTTCTATAAATTGCAAGAAAATGTTTGACAAACACTTACAGTTTGTGTATAATAATAGGGTATCTGGGTGTGGCGCAGTTTGGTAGCGCGCTTGAATGGGGTTCAAGAGGCCGCTGGTTCGACTCCAGTCACTCAGACCACGTCGGAACAAGTTACGCTTGTTCCGATTTTTTTATACACATAAAACAATAAAAACCGCTAAACTGTTCAGTTTTGCGGTTTTTATTGTTTTATGCACTTAGAATATACAAAAAATGTCGGTTTTTTGCAATAAATGTAGTATTTTTTTAAAAATATACTGTACATCAAGCAAAAATTGTGATATAATTTATAAGATAGCGGAGGTGTACCGCATATAAATGAAAAGTGGTGAAGGGATGAACAAAAGAATTCATATTATTGTGGGGCATTACGGCAGCGGAAAAACAGAGTTTGCAATAAACTATGCAATTAAGCTCAAAGAGTCCTGCGATAAGGTTATGATTGCGGATTTAGATATTGTAAATCCCTATTTTCGTACCAATGATGTAAAAGATATGTTAAAGGAAAAAGGTATTTCTGTTCTGGCATCCGAGTATGCAGGCAGTAATGTCGATATACCGGCTCTTCCTGCAAATATACACAGCTTGTTTGATGATAAAAATGCAGCCGTTGTTTTAGATGTCGGTGGTGACGAAGACGGTGCAGTGGTGCTTGGAAGATTTAAACAGCAAATTGAATCAGAAGGTTATGAAATGCTGTTTGTAGTAAATACATTCAGACCTTTAACAAATGACAGCAATTCTATTTTGCAGGTGCTTGGCGAGGTTGAAGACGCAAGTCGTCTTAAAGTTACCGGTCTTGTAAATAATTCAAATCTTCAGCATCTGACAACATCGGCAGATGTTATAAAAGGTCAGAGTGAGATAGATGAGGCAGCTAAAAAGCACGGCATTGCCGTGTCATATATATCGGGATTGCCCGAAGTGCTTGACGGTTTAGATGAAAAGACTAAAGAAAAGGCATTCCCTATTAAAAGATACTTGGATTTGGGGTATCAGTTTTAGTAAATTATTTTCAATTGATTTTGGAGGTGTAATAAATGGCAAAGGTCGTTTTTAACGAAGAAAAATGTAAAGGATGTTATCTTTGTATGACTGCTTGTCCGAAGAAGATTATTGTTATCGCAGAGGACAGAATGAATGCAAAGGGTTTTCGTCCTGTCGAGGTTTTAGAAATGGATAAATGCCTTGGCTGTGCAATGTGTGCGACTATGTGTCCTGATTGCGTTATCGAGGTATTTAAGTAAGACTGACAAAATTAGTTAATTATTAGAAAGGAAGTAGTAATAAATGGCTGAAAAAGTTTTGGTAAAAGGAAACGAAGCCCTTGCAGAAGCGGCTATTCTTTCCGGCTGCCGTCATTATTTTGGTTATCCGATTACACCGCAGACAGAAATTGCTGCATATATGGCAAAACGTATGCCAAAGGTTGGCGGTGTATTTCTTCAGGCAGAAAGTGAAGTTGCTGCCGCAAATATGGTATTTGGTGCTGCCGGTGCAGGTGCTCGTGCACTTACATCATCATCAAGCCCCGGTATCAGCTTAAAGGCAGAGGCTCTGTCTTATATCGCAGGCTGCGATTTGCCTTGCGTTGTTGTAAACATTGTTCGTGCGGGTCCGGGTCTCGGCGGTATCCAGCCGGCACAGTCTGATTATTATCAGGCTACAAAAGGTCATGGTCACGGCGACTATCAGATGATAGTTTTAGCTCCAAGCTCTGTTCAGGAGATCATCCACTTAACAGCAGACGCTTTCGATTTAGCCGACCTTTATCGTATGCCCGTTATGATTATGGGTGACGGTATGTTAGGTCAGATGATGGAGCCTGTTGAATTTGACCTTGGCGAACGTCGCAAGCTGCCTGAAAAAGACTGGGCAACAACAGGAACAGATATGAAACGTAAGCACAACATTATAAACTCTCTTATTATGAATCCTGACGATTTAGAGGCTTGTGTTCGTGCTCGTTATGAAAGATATGAGCAGATTAAAGCTACCGAAGCAAGAGCCGAAGAGTATATGATGGACGATGCAGAATATATGATTACTGCATACGGCACAACTGCACGTATTGCTAAAAATGCTATTGTTGAACTGCGCAAAAAGGGAATTAAAGTTGGTCTGATTCGTCCTATTACACTCTGGCCGTTCCCTGAAGCTGCTTACAAAAAATATGCTGATAAGGTTTCGGCAATCTTAAGTGTCGAAATGAGCATGGGTCAGATGGTTGATGATGTAAGACTTGCAGTAAACGATAAAGTTCCCGTACATTTCTACGGACGTACCGGCGGTAACATTCCGTATCCGGACGAAATTATTAAAGCTATGGAAGAAATTGCAGGAGGTGACAAATAATGCAGCAGGTATTTAAAAAACCAAACGCTCTCTGTGATGTTAATCTGCATTATTGCCCCGGTTGTACACACGGTATAGTACACCGTCTGGTTGCAGAGGTTTTAGATGAATTAGGAATCGAAGGAAAAGCTATCGGTGTTGCACCGGTTGGCTGCTCGGTTTTTGCATACGATTATTGGGAATGTGATATGCAGCAGGCTGCGCACGGTCGTGCTCCGGCAGTTGCAACAGGTATCAAACGAGTTCATCCTGACAAGGTTGTATTTACTTATCAGGGCGACGGTGACTTAGCATCTATCGGTACTGCTGAAACTGTACATGCTGCAATGCGTGGTGAAAACATCACCATTATATTTATTAATAACGCAATTTACGGTATGACCGGCGGACAGATGGCTCCTACATCTTTGCCGGGTCAGGTAACACAGACTTCGCCTTACGGTCGTGATCCTAAAACTCAGGGTTACCCTGTTCGTATGAGCGAAATGCTTGCACAGACTGACGGTGCGGCATACATCGAACGTGTGGCTGTTGACTGTGTTAAAAACGTAAACAATGCCAAAAAAGCAATTAAAAAGGCTTTCCAGACTCAGTTAGACGGCAAGGGCTTCTCTTTGGTAGAGGTTTTATCTACTTGTCCTACAAACTGGGGTAAATCTCCGATTGAAGCTTTAGACTGGCTCAGAGAGAATATGATTCCTTACTATCCTTTGGGAGTTAAAAAGGATAAAACAACCGAAGAATAATAGGTCGCTTATTATTTAAGTATGATTAAGACGAAGCAAAGCAGATAAATTCTGTTTTGCTTCGGCTTGTATACTTTAGTGGTAAGTCAGACCTTTTTATGTTTTATGGCAGTATTAATATCCTAAAAAGGATTGATAATAATGGTAGTAACAAAAATTGAACCGCAAAAAAAGAACAAAAACCGAAGCTCTGTTTATATTGATGACAGCTTCGCTTTTGGGATTGATAATTTTGACCTTTTAAAGCTAAAAATAAAGGTCGGAACAGAGTTAGACAGCGAAAGGCTTGAGTTTATTCATCAGACTGTGCTTTTATCTGCCGCGAAAAACTACGGAATGAAACTGACATCTGTGCGAAATTATACGAAAGCATCGTTCTTGCGCAAGATGCTTGGAAAAGGCTTTGACGAGCGCGAAATAAACCGGACTATCGAATTTTTGGAAGAATATAAGTTATTAGATGATGAAGAATATGCAAAGAGATTTATAAACGATTGTATTAATCTAAAAGGATACGGCAAGTATCGTATAAAAAACGAGTTAAGAGAAAAAGGACTTGACAAAGAAACAGCAGACAGAATTTTGTCAGAATATGATTTTAACGATATTGAAGAGGAAAAAATATTGCCGCTGGCACAAAAAAAACTCGGCGGCGATTTTACGATACAAAATATAGCAAAAACAAAAAGATATTTAGCATCACGAGGATTTGGCTTTGATGCGATAGACAGCGCAATAAGAAAAATTGCGGGCAAGGAGGAATGGAGCGAATGTTAAACGACAAAATACTTTCGGGCAAGCACATTTTAATAGGTGTGTGCGGAGGAATTGCCGCATATAAAATTCCGGATTTAATAAGTAAACTGGTAAAGCTTGGTGCAGAGGTTAAAGTTGTTATGACCCGTGCTGCAACCGAGTTTGTAACACCGCTTACATTTCAGTCTATGTCTCACAACCCTGTTGCGGTCGATATGTTTTCAGAGCCTGTCGCGTGGGAGATAAGACATATATCTTTAGCTCAGTGGGCAGACACCTTGCTTGTTGCCCCGGCTACTGCCAATATGATAGGAAAGCTTGCAAACGGCATAGCAGACGATATGCTCTCAACCGTAGCTATGGCAACACGTGCGCAGGTTTTGGTTGCACCTGCAATGAATACTGCAATGTATGAAAATGCGGCAACTTGTGCAAACCTTGAAACATTAAAAGAACGCGGAATAAAAATAATCGAGCCTGCTGTGGGAAGACTTGCCTGCGGAGATAGCGGTAAAGGCAAGCTTGCAGATGTAGAGGTATTGCTTAATTCACTTATATACGAGGTGGCATGTGAAAAGGATTTAGCCGGCAAAAAAGTTATGGTGACAGCCGGTGCTACCATAGAAGCTGTTGACCCGGTACGTTTTTTAACAAACCACTCAAGCGGAAAAATGGGTATAGAAATTGCACGTGCGGCACAGCTTCGCGGTGCGGATGTAATCTTAGTTTGCGGAAGCATCAGTGTCGAAACACCTATGGGTGTTAACGTTATAAAAGTTAAAAGTGCGCAGGATATGTTTGATGTGTGCACATCGTATCAGAAAGATGCTGATGTTATAATAAAGGCTGCTGCTGTTGCAGATTTTAGACCCAAAGATGTTGCCGATAATAAAATTAAAAAAGAGGGCGGCTTTGATGGGGTAATTCATCTGGAGCATAATCCCGATATTTTAAAGCATTTAGGGGAGCATAAGCCCGAGGGACAGATTTTGGTAGGATTCTGTATGGAAACTCAGGATTTAATTGAAAATGCCAAGAAAAAGCTTGACAAAAAGAATCTTGATATGATTGTTGCAAACAGCTTGACAGAGCCAAATGCAGGCTTTAAATCAGATACAAACACAGTAACGATTTTAGATAAAAACGGAAAAATTGAAGCCTTAGATAATATGAGCAAATTCTGTGTTGCGCAAGAATTGCTTGACAGGGTGGTAAAATGTCTGTAAAGAATGTTGTCGGTGTTGTAGTTGACCGCATGGCAAGAGAAGTTGACCGTGTTTTTCACTACACAGCTCCCGACGAAATGTATAAAAAAATGCAAATAGGTCTTTCAGTTTTGGTTCCGTTCGGTCGGGGCGACAATGTTTTAGAAGGATATATTGTCGAGTTACCTGAAGAAACCGAATGCAAAGAATTGAAAGAGGTAAGGGCAATATTATCTGAAGAGCCTTTGTTTGACGGTAAAATGCTGGAGGTTTGCCGCCATATGCAAGACACCTGCTTTTGCACGTTGGCATCAGCAATAAAGGCAATAACTCCGCCGGGCAGAGGCGTCCGCAGAAATTGCGTAAATGATAAGATTATAAACGGTTCCCGTTTGGCTGTTTCAAATGATGAGGCATTTTCTATATTGGAAAATATTCGTGCCAAAGCTCCTAAACAGGCGAAAATAATTGAACTTTTGCTTCAGAATGATTTTGTCGCAAACGCAGATATACGTCTAATTACAGGAGCGGGTCAGGGAGCAATTAAAGCATTAGAGCAAAAGGGCATTATATGCTCTTGTGAGATAGAGGTATTCAGAAAACCGGTTGATTTTTCAAAAATTAAAAGAACACAGCCGTTTACGCCTACAAAAGAGCAGAAGATAGCAATTAAATCAGTTACTGAAACTTTAGATGCAGGCAAAAATCAGACGTTTTTATTGCACGGAGTTACCGGCAGCGGAAAAACCGAGGTGTTTTTGCAATGCATAGAAACCGTCATAAAAAAGGGTAAAAGTGCGATAGTTTTAGTGCCCGAAATTGCATTAACTCCGCAAACGGTTGAGCGTTTTGTCGGCAGATTCGGCAAAAGAATAGCAATTATACATTCAAGACTGTCGCTTGGCGAGCGCCACGACGAATATAAAAGAATATTATCGGGCGAGGTCGATGTGGTAGTCGGTGTGCGCTCAGCTATATTCGCACCGCTTAAAAATCTTGGCTTGATTGTTATGGACGAAGAACACGAAACCTCGTATAAGGCAGAAAATGTGCCTGCATATCACGCGCGTGACATTGCACTTTTAAGAGCCAAGCAGCATAACATACCGCTTATTTTAGCATCGGCAACGCCGTGCATGGAAAGCTATTATCGTGCGCAGACAGGTGAGTATAAGCTTTTAGAACTAACCGCCAGAGCAAACGAAAATGATATGCCCGATGTAGAAATAGTAGATTTAAGACGCGAGCTTATAGAGGGAAACCGCTCTGTATTAAGCGGACGGCTTAAAGAAGAAATAGAGAAAAATTTAAAAAACGGAGAGCAGAGCATACTGTTTTTAAACCGCCGGGGATTTTCTACTTTTGTATCCTGCCGAAACTGCGGCTATGTGGTAAAATGTGAGCATTGTAATGTTTCTATGACTTATCATAAAAACAAAAATTATCTTACCTGCCACTACTGCGGATATACGGTTAAAAACTACGAAACCTGTCCTGAATGCGGCAGTAAATATATTAAGCATTTCGGTACGGGAACACAAAGAGTAGAAGAAGAGGTTAAAGAGCTTTTTCCCGATGCGTCGGTTATTCGTATGGATGTAGACACTACAAGCGGAAAGTCGTCGCATCAGCAGATATTGGATAAATTTGCAAACGAAAAAATTGATATATTAATAGGAACGCAAATGGTAGCTAAAGGACTTGATTTTCCTGATGTTACCTTGGTCGGAGTTTTGGCTGCCGATATGTCGCTTAACTTGGATGATTTCAGGGCAGGCGAGCGCACCTTTGATTTAGTGACTCAGGTATGCGGTCGTGCAGGCAGAGGAAACAAATTGGGCAGAGCTGTAATTCAGACCTATCAGCCTGAAAGTAATGTGCTTCTGCAGGCAAAAGAGCAGGATTATAAGGCTTTTTATAACGAAGAAATAATGCTCAGGCGTTCGCTGAATTATCCGCCGTATTGCGATATAATATCAATGGTTTTAATGGGGAATAACGAGCAGGCTTTGTCTGCGTATGCGGCAAGAATTTCAAACACTTTAAAAATGGAATTTTTAAATCATAAAATAAGCGCAGAGGTGATTGGACCGGGTCCGTGCTCGTTATCCAGAATTAACAATAAATACAGATGGCGTATTTTGATTAAATGTAAGGCAAGTAAAGAAATACGCACTATTTTAAGACAGCTGGCACAAAGCCACGACAAACGAAAAGAAAGCAAATGGATAAGCCTTTTAACAGAGCAAAATCCTAACAGCATGATGTAAAGGAGCGAGTGATTTGGCACTAAGGAAAATATTAACACTTGATACAGATGGCGAAACATTAAGAAAAAAATCACGCGAGGTAGCAGAAATAGACAACCGCATAATTACCTTGCTTGACGATATGGCAGAAACTATGTATGCAGCAGAGGGGGTAGGTCTTGCAGCACCTCAGGTTGGCATATTAAAAAGAGTAGTTGTAATAGATATTGGCGAAGGATTAATCGAAATGATAAATCCTGTAATAGTATACAGAAAAGGTGAGCAGATTAACGTTGAGGGGTGTCTGTCCGTTCCAGGTAAACGCGGAACTGTAAGCCGCCCCGAAAAAGTTATCGTTCGTGCTAAAAACCGAAATGGCGAAGAGTTTGAAATGCCGGCAGAAGGCTTGCTTGCAATTGCTTGCTGTCATGAATTAGAACACTTGGACGGAACTGTATACACAGACAAGGTTATTGAATATGTTGATGTAAGCGAACAGAAATAGGAGCGATGTATAATGAAGCTTGTATTTATGGGAACACCCGACTTTGCAGTTGAATCGTTTAAGGCTTTGGTAGAGGCCGGGCACGAGGTAGTGCTTGTAGTAACTCAGCCCGACAAACCAAAGGGCAGAGGGCACAAAATGATGCCGCCCCCCGTTAAAGAATATGCGCAAAGCCGGAATATAGAGGTATATCAGCCGTTATCGGTTAAAACTGATGAGGCTTTTGAAAAACTGTCAGAAACAAATGCCGATGCTTTTATTGTAGCGGCGTACGGTCAGATTTTGCCTGAAAGAATTTTAAATCTGCCCAAGCACGGATGCATAAATGTTCACGCATCGCTGCTTCCCAAATACCGTGGAGCTGCCCCTATTCAATGGAGCATTGCGCACGGCGAAAAAGTAACTGGTGTAACAACTATGCAGATGGATAAAGGCTTGGATACCGGTGATATGCTGTTAAAAGCAGAGGTGGAAATTACCAAAGAAGAAACCGGCGAAACTCTGCACGATAAATTGGCATCGGTTGGCGGTAAGGTGCTTTTAGAAACACTTGAAAAAATCGAAAGCGGAACAATTGAGCATATTGCGCAAGATGATTCTCTTTCCTGCTATGCACCGATGCTCAGTAAAGAGACATCGAAAATTGATTTTTCAAAAACCGCAACAGAGGTTTTTAATCTTATAAGAGCAATGAATCCGTATCCTGCGGCGCATACTCTTTATATGGATAACAGAATGAGAGCATTTGCTTCAGAAATTGTTAATTATAAAGGAAGCGAAGAGTGCGGCACTATTTTAGATGCAGCATCAGACGGCATATTGGTTAAGTGTTCAGACAATGCAGTTAAAATTACCGAGGTACAGTTTGATGGCAAAAAACGTATGGCGGTATCGGAATATTTAAAAGGAAATAAAATTTGTGTCGGTGAGGTTTTAAGATAGATAAAGGAGAATGACCTATGGAAAGATTTAAGTTTATTTCGTGGAATGTTAACGGTCTTAGAGCTTGTCTTACAAAAGGGTTTATGGATTTTTTTAACAGCGAGCAGGCAGATGCCTTTTGTGTTCAGGAAACAAAAATGCAGCCTGACCAGGCAGAAGTTGTAACCGAGGGATATAATCAGTACTGGAACAGCGCCATAAAAAAAGGCTATTCGGGAACGGCTATTTTTTCTAAGCGCGAGCCAATAAGCGTTACTTACGGAATAGGCAAAGATGAGCATTCAACCGAGGGCAGAGCAATAACCTTAGAATTTGAAAAGTTCTATCTTGTAAATGTATACACACCAAATGCACAGCCCGAGCTTAAACGTCTTGAATATCGTATGCAGTGGGAAGATGATTTGCGTGAATATCTTTTAGAGCTTGATAAAAAGAAACCTGTGATATATTGCGGTGACTTAAATGTTGCACACAATGAAATAGACTTGAAAAATCCAAAATCAAACCATCAGAATCCCGGTTTTTCTGACGAAGAACGCGGCAAAATGACAGAGCTTTTAGATTCGGGATTTTCAGATTCTTTCAGGGTGCTTTATCCTGACTTAGAGGGTGCATATTCGTGGTGGTCATACCGCTTTAATGCACGCGCAAACAATGCAGGGTGGCGCATTGACTATTTTATAGTATCTAAAAGGTTAGAAAAATCAATATGCGAGGCGAAAATTTATTCTGATATTTTCGGAAGTGACCATTGCCCTGTAGGACTGGAAATAGAGTTATGATAAAAAATAAAACCCGTCGAATTTTCGACGGGTTTATCTTTTGGTGCCGCTGGCCGGAGTCGAACCGGCACGGTATCACTACCGGCGGATTTTGAGTCCGCTACGTCTGCCAATTCCATCACAGCGGCAACATTGTATATATTACCACAAACTGTTTTTATTGTCAAGTACTTTTGAATATTTTTAATTCAAGCCATCACATAAAATGGAGACAGATTGCTCTGCCTCCAAAAGGTTTATAATTTGTTGTAATTTCAAGGTTTAAAAGTATCTATTGAGAAGGCCTTCTAAACATCTTCCGTGACGAGCTTCGTCATAGACCTACCACATAAATAGGGTGCTTGAATGCTCTGTTTTGATGATGCACAGTATTTTACACAATACTTTCCCTAAGAAATTCAACCTTCAAATTCCTTTTATTATAGTTTATATATTATTTTAAAAGAAATACCCACCATTTTTTCTTCTTCTTTCTTTTTCTTCTTCGATCCTTTTTTTGTTTTCATTAGAATAATAAGAACCTGCATTAATTACAAATTTTAACACGAAATATGCAACAACTAAAATTAGAATGGCAACCATACTTTTCCACCTCGATTATTATGTATAATAAAGATATTCATTCAAACAACCTTTTCTTTTTAATTCACCTTTTGAAAACATTTTAGATAAATGGCCACTAACAGTATTTATTGAATTATAAGAAATATTTTTATCATCTAACCATTTCATCACATCTCGTGTAGTTCCTGATTTATTAACCAAAAAAAATTCTCGAATACTATCAGCCTGTGTCATAATTATCCCCTCATATATATCATTGTAAAATCTCAAGTATTATTATATTGCATCACATCAAATTTGTCAATATTTCACAGAAAAAAGGAGACAAATTGCTTTGAATATTTCTAATTCAAGCCATTTAGACGCAGAAAACAATTGACATTTTAAAAACATAGCAGTATAATATAAATGAGAGTAGAGATGAGATTAGCTTAGCTTAGATTAGATGAGAATAGAAAAATTAAATATTAAAAAACTTTCACTCTGCTTTCCTATATAAATGGGCAGGGTATTTTTATGCCCAAAAACGAAAGGAATGATAGAGTATGGATAAAATACCGTACAAAATTTATCTTACAGAAAAGGAACTGCCGGATACCTGGTTTAACGTTCGTGCGGCAATGAAAGAATTGCCCGAGTCGTTTATAAATCCCAAAACATTAAAGCCGTGTATGGCAGACGACCTTAGACCTGTGTTTTGTGAAGAATTGATTGCACAGGAGCTGAATGTAACAGATCGTCACATAACAATTCCGGGCGAAATTATGGATTTTTATAAAATGTATCGTCCGTCACCTCTTGTGCGTGCGTATAATCTCGAAAAGGAACTGGATACACCGGCAAAAATTTATTACAAATTTGAGGGTAACAACACATCGGGTTCGCACAAATTAAATTCTGCAGCTGCTCAGGTTTATTATGCAAAAAAGCAGGGATTAACGCATCTTACTACCGAAACCGGCGCAGGCCAATGGGGTACGGCTTTAGCAATGGCAAGTGCCTTTTTCGGTCTTGACCTTACTGTTTTTATGGTTAAGGTTTCGGCACAGCAAAAACCTCACAGAAAAGCACTCATTCAGACATACGGCGGCAAGGTTATAGCTTCGCCGTCTGATACAACCGAGGTGGGAAGAAAAATTCTGGCTGAAAATCCTCATACCGGCGGCTCGTTAGGTTGTGCAATTTCAGAAGCTGTAGAGGTTGCTTTAAAAAACGATAAATGCCGTTATGTTTTAGGCAGTGTTTTAAATCATGTTGTTCTGCATCAGAGTATAATAGGAATGGAAACAAAAACTGCGCTCGAAAAGTATGACATAAAACCTGATATAATAATCGGCTGTGCAGGCGGCGGTTCTAATCTTGGCGGTTTAATTTCGCCTTTTATCGCAGATAAAATTGAGGGCAAAAACAATATAGAATTTATTGCCGTAGAGCCGGCATCTTGCCCATCCTTAACCAGAGGAAAATACGCATATGACTTTGGTGATACCGGAAAAATGACGCCGCTTATGAAAATGTATACCTTGGGCAGCGGATTTATGCCATCGCCCAATCATTCGGGAGGATTGCGTTATCACGGAATGTCGCCTGTTGTATCTAAGCTTTATCATGACGGATATATGACCGCGCGTTCGGTAGAGCAAACAAAGGTGTTCGAGGCCGCAAAAATATTTGCACGCACAGAAGGTACACTTCCTGCACCCGAGTCATCACATGCTATACGAGCGGCGATTGATGAAGCAATTAAATGCAGAGAAACAGGCGAGTCAAAAAACATAGTTTTCGGTTGCACCGGAACTGGATATTTCGATATGACAGCATATACTGCTTATAATGAAGGAACAATGGCAGACTATATTCCTACTGATGAAGATTTGCAAAAAGGTTTTGCTTCATTACCGAATGTTAATTAGATGATTTTAAAAGGCTATTGCGTACTGCAATGGCCTTTTTATAAAATTGTCGAAATTTAAAGAAAAAAAGAGTAAAACGAAGAAAAAAAGAGCAAATAAATAGATAAATTAATTAAATGAGCCAAAAAAAGAAACAAAAGACTTGCAATCAAGTAAAAATAGTAGTAAAATAAACAAGTCGCTAATGAGACGGAACAACTTAATAAAGTCTTATAAATGGCTTGGTTAAGCGGTTTTGGCTTGTTAGACTGGACCTTGAGAATTAAACAGTGCAGGCTCTTGAAGAGTTTTGACATTATTGGGTTAAGAATAATCTGATAGGTTGGAAACTGAAATTTTAAGAACAGTAATTCTCTTGCCGGATGG
>JAFYXI010000003.1 GCA_017546245.1 Clostridia bacterium
ACATTCCGAGAATTTTAGCAAAAAGCGTGGCAAAAATCATTATTCCTGCCGTTTTAAACACATTTTTAACGTTAAGCATAATATTATTTCCTTTTTAAAGACAATATACTAGCAATTTATTATATAGTACATTATTATATATTTTCAGCACTAAAATGTCAATATTTTCGCCTATCTTTTGGCAATAAATAAAGGATTTTTCTTGATTAAATTTAGAAATTAAATATTTTTAAAAAAAATATAAAAAAGTTCTTGCATTTATATCCATTTTATGATATATTATTTAGGCAAAATACGCACACGCAATGATTTTAAAGGACGGTGCCCTTTTAGGGTTCCCTTTAAAGTGTGATTTGTGTGGAGGAATTGCAAATAAAACCGGAGGTGACATTAAATGTCAGTTATTTCAATGAAACAGTTACTGGAGGCCGGAGTTCATTTCGGTCACCAAACAAGAAGATGGAACCCAAAAATGGCTGAGTACATCTTCACAGAAAGAAACGGTATCTACATTATCGATTTGCAGAAAACCGTTAAAAAAATCGAAGAGGCTTATGCTTTCATCCGCGATATCGCTGCTGATGGCAAAGATGTTCTTTTCGTAGGTACTAAAAAACAGGCTCAGGATTCTATTAAAGAAGAAGCTGAGAGAGTTGGTATGTACTGGGTTAACGCAAGATGGCTCGGTGGTATGATGACCAACTTTAAAACAATCAAACAGAGAATCGACCGTTTAGAACAGCTCGTTCGTATGGAAGAAGACGGTACATTCGACCTTCTCCCGAAGAAAGAAGTTTTAAACTTAAAGGGCGAAAGAGAAAAACTCGAAAAATTCTTAGGCGGAATCAAAGATATGAAACGTCTGCCGGGTGCTCTTTTCGTAGTTGACCCAAGAAAAGAAAAGATTGCTATTGCAGAAGCTAAAAAACTCGGTATCCCCGTTGTTGCTATCGTTGATACCAACTGTGATCCGGAAGAAGTTGATTATGTAATTCCGGGCAACGATGATGCTATCCGCGCGGTAAAACTTATTGCCGGCACTATTGCAAACGCTATCATCGAAGGTCGTCAGGGTGCAGACGCAGTTACTCCTGTTTCTTTAGACGGTGTTGCTGAAGATGCTGATGCTTCTGATGCTGAATAATTCGAGATTATAGGAGGAATAAATCATGGCTTTTACTGCTAGTGATGTTAAAACTTTAAGAGAACGCACCGGTTGCGGTATGATGGACTGTAAAAAAGCTCTTACCGATGCTAACGGTGATATGGATAAAGCAATTGAAATTTTAAGAGAAAAAGGTCTTGCTACTGCTGCTAAAAAAGCCGGCAGAATTGCATCTGAAGGTATCGTTAAGGTTTACATGAGCGACGACAAAAAAGTAAGCGTTCTGCTCGAAGTAAACTCTGAAACAGACTTCGTTGCTAAAAACAACGAGTTCCAGGATTTTGTTACCGAAGTTGCTAAGGTTGTAGCTGATGCTAATCCGGCTGACGTTGATGCTTTAAAAGCAACCAAGCTCGGTGATGTAACAGTTGACGAAGCTTTAACAGCATTAATTGCTAAAATCGGTGAAAATATGAACATCAGAAGATTTGCTCGTTTTGAAGGCAACGTTTGCTGCTACTCTCACGGTGCAGGCAGAA
Organism: Clostridia bacterium; assembly: GCA_017546245.1. Lineage (GTDB taxonomy): Bacteria > Bacillota > Clostridia > UBA1381 > UBA9506 > RGIG1666. Next base: position 1,645 of record JAFYXI010000003.1, read on the forward strand.
TCGGTGTTATCGTTAAAGCTGAAGATGCTTTAGGTGATGAAGCTTACGAAGCTGCAAGAGATGTTGCAATGCAGATTGCTGCAATAAATCCGCTCTACTTGTCAAAGGACGTTGTTCCTGAAGCAGATGTTGAACATGAAAAACGCATTATTCTGGCTCAGATTAAAGAAGACCCGAAAAATGCTAACAAACCCGAAAACATCCTCGAAAAGATGGTTGGCGGTAAAATTAATAAATTCTTCGAGCAGAATTGCCTGCTCCAGCAGGAATTTGTTAAAGACGGCGACTTAAAGGTTGAACAGTACCTCACATCTAAGGGTGTTAAGCTTGTTGACTATGTTCGTTTCGAAAAAGGCGAAGGCTTAGAAAAGAAAGAAGAAAACTTTGCTGACGAAATCGCTAAGATGGTACAGTAATTAATTAAACATATAAATTTAGCCGAAGATGAAAATCTTTCGGCTAAATTTTTAACAATACGGAGGTCATAATGCGAATTTATCCGGCAATAGATATAAAAGACGGAAAATGTGTCAGACTGACTCAGGGCAGTTTTTCCGACGTTACAGTTTATGGCGACGAGCCTGTTGAAATAGCTAAACAATGGGAAGAATGCGGCGCTGAATTTTTACACACCGTCGATTTAGACGGAGCACAAAAAGGCTCGGGAATTAACCGCAAGATTATTATTAAGATAGCTCAAGCTCTTAAAATTCCCGTTCAAACCGGCGGAGGCATCAGAACAATTGAGGATATAAGAGAGCTTATAGACGGCGGAGTTAGCCGTGTTATTTTAGGTACTGTTGCTGTAAAAAATCCTGAATTAGTTGAAGAAGCGGTAAAAGAATTCGGCGACAAAATTGCGGTTGGAATAGACGCAAAGGACGGTTTTGTTGCTATTTCAGGCTGGGAAGAGGTTTCTTCTGTTTCGGCTTTAAATTTAGCAGAACAAATGTGTAAAAAAGGTGTTAAAACCATTATTTATACAGATATTGCAACAGACGGAATGCTCTCAGGTCCTAATATAACTGCAATGAAGCAAATGGCTGATTCAGTCAGCGCAGACATTATCGCATCAGGCGGAGTCGGCTCAACAGATGACATTCTTTCACTTATTTCCACAGGCGTTGAAGGTGTAATAGTCGGAAAGGCTCTTTATGCAGGCAAGGTAGACTTAAAAGATGCTATAAACCGCCTTGCATCAACAGGAGGAGAAAAATGCTGACAAAACGTATTATCCCCTGCCTCGACGTTCACAACGGCCGAGTTGTTAAGGGTGTAAATTTTGTTGATTTAAAAGATGCCGGAGACCCGGTAGAAATTGCTAAAGCTTACGATGCCGCCGGTGCTGACGAGCTTGTATTTTTAGATATAACCGCCTCGTCAGATGCGCGCAATATTATTTTGAATTTAGTTCATAAAACTGCCGAACAGGTATTTATCCCATTTACTGTCGGCGGTGGAATAAGAACGGTTGAAGATTTCAGAGAAATATTAAAAGCAGGCGCTGATAAAATTTCGGTTAATTCCGCTGCAATAAAGCGACCTGAATTAATTTCTGAGGCTGCTTATAAATTCGGCTCTCAGTGCGTAGTTGTCGCAATAGATGCAAAAAGAAAAGAAGACGGCAATTTTTCTGTTTTCTTAAACGGCGGCCGTGTTGATACAAGTCTTGATGCAATCGAATGGGCAAAAAAAGCCGAAGAGCTCGGTGCAGGCGAAATTCTGCTGACAAGCATGGATGCCGACGGTACAAAAGCCGGCTATGACCTTGAAATAACAAAAAAGGTGTCAGATGCCGTAAACATTCCGGTTATTGCATCAGGTGGCGCAGGCGCACTTCCCCACTTTTACGATGCTATAACGACCGGCGGTGCAGATGCCGTTTTAGCCGCATCACTTTTCCACTACAAAGAATTAACAATTAATGAATTAAAAGAATATTTAAAGGGTCGGGGCATTCCGGTCAGATTATAATATTCCGAAAGGACGATATATATGGAGTTAAATATTAAATTTGACGAAAAAGGTTTAGTTCCTGCTGTTGCGCAGGATTATATTTCGGGCAAGGTGCTTATGGTTGCTTATATGAACGAGGAATCTCTCCGCCTTACCATCGAAACAGGAAAGGCAACATATTTCAGCCGTTCGCGTCAGGAGCTGTGGGTTAAAGGCGCACATTCCGGCAATCTGCAGTTAGTTAAAGAAATTTTAGTTGACTGCGACCAGGATACTCTTATTTTGAAGGTTGACCCTCTGGGACCTGCTTGCCATACAGGACACGAAACCTGCTTCTATCGCAAGCTTGCTGATGATGTTTTAGTCGAAGACGAACGCGATGCATCATCTTTAGCTGTTTTAAAAGATGTTTATGACGTAATTAAAGGCCGCAAGGAAAATCCCGTAGAAGGTTCATATACAAACTATCTGTTTGAAAAAGGTATTGACAAACAGCTTAAAAAGGTTGGCGAAGAGGCTGCCGAGGTTATTATCGCATCTAAAAATCCTGATGTGGGTGAATTAAGATACGAAGCATCTGACCTTTTATATCATTTAATGGTAGTTATGGTTGAACGCGGTCTTACATGGGAAGACCTTTGCCGTGAATTAGACGGAAGAAGAAAATAAAGCATTTATGCTTTGAAAGGTAACAATGCTATGAAAACAATGGCAATAGTTTGTGAATATAATCCGTTTCACAACGGTCATGCGTATCAGATCAGTCAACACCGTACTGGGTACGGTGTTGACTGCGTTATTGCCGTAATGAGCGGAAATTTTGTTCAGCGCGGTGCTCCTGCAATATGCGACAAATGGACACGAGCCGAAATGGCATTGTCAGGCGGCTGTGACCTTGTGCTTGAATTGCCGACGGTTTTTGCAACGCAATCTGCCGAAAGATTTGCTTTCGGTGCTGTACAGCTTATTGACCGTTTAGGTTTGGTTGACTATCTTTCCTTCGGCAGCGAATGCGGCGATATAGGCATATTAAAACAAGCTGCTTGTGCCTTGTTAAAACCGGATTTTAACGAGCAGGTTTCAGTTATTTTAAAAAGCGGAATATCCTACCCTGCCGCACGCGAGCAGGCTATGTCTGATTTTTTAGGCAAAGAATATGGTGATTTATTATCAGAACCAAACAATCTCTTAGGAATCGAATATCTAAAAAGCCTTATGCTTTTAAACAGCAAAATTGAGCCTGTTACTTTAACTCGCACAGTTAGTCATCACGCTGCAAGTAATAACGAAAACTATTGCAGTGCTTCGCATCTTAGAACATTAACAGAACAAGGCAAAGACATATCTTCCTTTATTCCGGCAGATAGTCTGGCTGTATTAAACAATGCCATAAAAACAGGCAAAGCTCCTGCAGATATTTCAAAGCTTGACAGCATTATAACCTATCTTCTGCGTACAAAAAGCGAAGATGAACTTCGTATGTTACCTGATGTATCTGAGGGTATTGAAAAACGTTTTATCGAAGCTGCTAAAAGCGAAAATACATTTATAAGTATATCAGAAAGTGTAAAAACAAAACGTTATACAAAAACTCGCATTGACCGCACGCTTATTCATATGTTATTAGGCATAAATAAGGACATTGCAAACAGCACTCCTGAATATTTCCGTGTTTTAGCGGCAAATTCTGTCGGTACAGCATTTTTAAAAACAATTAAGAAAAATGATTATCCTGTAATTACAAAGACCGCAAATGCAATTTTCACATCAAAAAATGCAGAAGATATGTTTAACATTGATTGCCGTGCAACCGATATTTATGCTATGTTATACCCTGACAATAAATATAATTATGCAGGACTTGATTTTATCAATTCGCCCATAATAAAAACGAGCCGTTAATCTACGGCTCGTTTTTATTTATATATCTCTTTTTTGCAGTTTTAAAATTGCTCCGCTAACTGCGGCAGTAATTATCGCAGCCACTATCGCCTCAGGAACTCCGTTTGTAGCAATTACACCGACAATAAACGGAATAAATGCATCAAGCACAACTCCCTTTGCCTCGGCATATGCATTGCCGAAAAATATGTAAATAAAAGACATTACCAAAATCGTATTGGTAAGCGAACCGGCAATTCCTGCTAAAGTCAGAGCTAACGGTTTCTTTACTGCGCCTTTAATCAGTTTGCATATTCCTCTGTATACATAATAAGGAACTACACCAACTAAGATTCTCGGCAGAAAACAAACTACCAAACTAAGTAAGTTGCCCCCCTGACCGCCAACTGAATAAAGCGGAGTAAACACAAAAGATATTACTGACGGGCTTATAAAGCTATTATTTATAAAACTTGTAAGACCAAATAAAAATCCAAGAAAAGCACCTTTTTTAGGTCCTAATATAATTGCTGCAATTATAACCGGAATATGCAGAGTTGTTGCTTTTAAAGGACCCAGCGGTATATATCCTAAAAACGGTGTAAATGCCATAATTATAATTATCGCCGAAAATAATGCAAGTTGAACCATTCCACGTACTTTACCTGAATTTTGCTCCATTTAAATCCCTCCAATAGTCTGTTGAGATTATAATACTACAATTTAGAATAAAATTCAATAAAATTACGCAAAAAAATCGATATTTATTTAATTTTTTATTTTGTTTTTAAGATTCTGCCATAACTCCACCAGTTTAAATGCCGGCTTTATTGTAATTTTTTCATCATCTGTATTTATGAGTTCAAAGCTTTCTTCAGTCATTGCCTTTTTTAATTGCTCAATTTCTTTTTCACCAAGTTCACCGTAGGTTTTGTTATTAAAACAAAGCGGCGGATACATAACACACCACCAGTTTTCGCCTTTGCCATCCCCCAAAACAATTCTTACTGCCTCGTACTCTCCTGCCGGCAAAATTATGTTTTCATATTTTTTTGTAGGAAAATAGAATTTTCCCATTACTGCCTTTGATGTATAATTACATCCGTATTCAGAAATTACGTTATCAGCAATCAGCTCTGCCTCATTTAAATTCGATACAAAATATTTATAATTATCGCTTTCGTTTTTATTTCGCACATTCTCAAGCAGATTATCACGTACCGCATACTTAATTTTTTGGTCTTCTTCAGAATTACTGTTTGCAATTATATGAAGTCTTACGATATTTTGCGATATATCATTAACCGCACTTTCTGATTTAAATATCCAAAAGCCTGTACATAAAGTCAGCAAAATTAATAAATATACTGATTTAAATTTCATAAACAGCCTCCAAAATGTTGTAATATTTACATTATATACAAAAAAAATATTATTAAACCTTAAATATTTTAACAATTTACTATTGCATTTTTATACATACTTGTTGTATAATAATACACGTTGTATATTTAAATAAGTGAAAGGATTTGTTTATAATGATTCGTGTAGGAATTTTAGGAGCAACCGGTTATGCAGGAGTTGAGCTTGTTCGTCTTTTATCTGCTCACAAAGAAGTAACTCTTACTATGCTGGTTTCACAAAGCTATAAAGGAATGAAAATTTCAGAGGTTTATCCGTCTCTTCGCGGAGTTTGCGATATTGTGTGCGAAGAATTAGATGCCGAAAAAGCAGCAAAAAACTGTGATGTAGTATTTACCGCACTTCCACACGGTGCATCTAAAGAGGTTATTCCGTCTTTATATGAAAAAGGTCTTAAAGTAATCGACCTTTCGGGCGACTTCCGTTATAACGATAAAGAGGTTTATGCCGCCTGGTACGGTCAGGAACACAGCAGCCCCGAGCTTTTAGATGTTTCGGTTTATGGTCTTCCTGAGCTTCATCGTGAAGAAATCAAAAAAACTACTTTAATCGGCAATCCCGGATGCTACACCACTTGTTCTATTATGGGTTTAGCGCCGCTTTTAGCAAATAAAGCAATCGAAACAAAAAATATTATAATTGACGCAAAATCAGGTGTATCGGGCGCAGGTCGCAGCCTTAGCATTGATAATCATTTTTGCGAATGCACAGAAAGCTTAAAGGCTTATAAGGTTGCAACACATCGTCACACATCCGAAATCGAGCAGGAGTTGTCATTAGTTGCAGGCGAAGATATTACTCTTTCGTTTACCCCACATCTCATTCCGATGAAGCGCGGTATTTTAGCAACAATTTATGCAAATCTTAAAAAGCCATACACCAAAGATGAGCTTATTAAAATGGTTAAAGATTTTTATAAAGATGAATATTTTGTACGTGTTTACGATTCGGGTCTTCCTGAAACAAATCACGTAGCAGGTTCTAACTTTATCGACATCGGCCTTGAGGTTGATACACGTTTAAACCGTGTTATAATTATTTCTGCAATTGATAATCTTATTAAAGGCGCTGCCGGTCAGGCTGTGCAGAATATGAATCTTTTATTCGGATTTGACGAAACCGAAGGTCTTAAAAACGCAGGACTTTATCTTTAAGGAGTGAATTTTATGCAACATTCAATAGAACGTGCAAGTATATTAATAGAGGCTCTTCCGTACATACAAAAGCTCTATAACAAAACAGTCGTTGTAAAATACGGCGGTAACGCAATGATTAATGAGGATTTAAAAAATTCGGTTATTGAAGACGTTACTCTGCTTAAATATGTAGGTATGCATCCGGTAATTGTTCACGGTGGCGGCCCTGATATTACTGCAGCTTTAAAAACTTATAATGTAGAAAGCCATTTTGTTAACGGACTTCGTGTTACAGATGCTGACACTATGAGAATCGCACAGATGGTTTTGGTAGGAAAAACAAACAAAGAAATTGTTTCTTTAGTTAATAAAAAAGGCGGAAAAGCTATCGGTCTTTGCGGTATTGACGGCGGTATGATTCAATGTGAACCTCTTCGCGAAGATACTGAGGGAAATCCCATAGATGTTGGATTTGTGGGAAAAATTACCGGAATTAACACCAAAATGCTAAAAACCTTGGCAAGCGACGAGTACATTCCTGTTATCGCACCAATCGGCACAGATAAAGACGGTCAGAGCTATAACATAAATGCCGATACGGTTGCGAGCGCTGTTGCAACCGCAATTCAGGCAGAAAAGCTTATTTATCTTACCGATGTTGAGGGTGTTAAAGATAACGACGGAAACATTATTTACGAAATTACAACCGACGATACATTAAAGCTGATTGAAGACGGAACAATAAGCGGCGGAATGATTCCTAAGGTTACTGCTTGCTCTGATGCGGTAAAAGAAGGTGTTAACCGTGTACATATAATTGACGGAAGAATACTCCACTCTATACTGCTTGAAATCTTTACTGATACAGGTATCGGAACTATGTTTAAGTTGCCTGAGAATAATTAAAAAATATTCGGCTGCTGTTTAAATTTAAACGGCAGCTTTTTTATGTGTTAAAATATTCAAAAACTTGTCTATTTACTTGACAAAATGGCAAAAATATACTAACATAAACATATAGTTTGTTGTATTTTATTGAACAAAAAAAGAAAGGAAGCTTATATGTTACAGCTTAAAAATATCACTTGGTCTATACCCGATGGTGATGAAATTATAAAAGGCATTGACCTTAATTTAGATGAAGGAAAGCTGATTGTTGTAACCGGACCAAACGGCGGTGGAAAAACATCCCTTGCAAAGCTGATTGCAGGAATTGAGACTATTTCTTCAGGAAACATTATTTTTGATGGCGAAGATATTACAAATTTAGATATTACAGAGCGCGCCAAATGCGGAATAGCTTTTGCTTTTCAGCAACCTGTGCGTTTTAAAGGTTTAACCGTGCGCGATCTTTTAGAGCTTGCATCAGATGAGCCTTTGTCGCATACCGAGGCTTGTAATCTGCTCGGCAGAGTGGGTCTTTGTGCAAACAACTATTTAAACCGAGAGCTTAACGCAAGCTTATCGGGCGGTGAAATAAAGCGTATCGAAATTGCATCTGTTCTTGCAAGAAAAGCAAAGCTTTCAATTTTTGACGAACCTGAGGCAGGAATTGACCTCTGGAGCTTTTCAAAGCTTGTAGAAACATTTGAAGATTTGCGCAAACAGCAAAGCGGAACCTTGCTTGTAATATCTCATCAGGAACGAATTTTGAGTATTGCTGACAAAATCGTAGTAATTGCAGACGGAAAGGTTCGTTCAGCCGGCCCGCGCGAAGAAATTTTGCCTTCACTTTTGAAAGATGAAATGTTTAAGTTCTGCCCTATGGGAAAGGAGGAAAGCAAATGAACGATATGACAAAGCAGTTGCTTTCGATGATTTCCGATTTTGACGAAAAATTTGAGGGCGCATTTAATATTCGTGAAGATTCAGGCTGTGCAGGCCGTCAGTCAAGTGCAAACATAAAAATTACAGACAAAAAAGACCTGCCCGGAATTGAAATACACATAAAACCCGGTACAAAGGGCGAAAAGGTTTACATCCCTGCCTGTGTAACTCATGGTGATGTAAATGATTTGGTATATAACGACTTTTACGTTGGTGAAGATGCCGATGTTGTTATAGTCGCAGGCTGCGGAGTTCATTCTGACTCACACGCAGAAGCTCGCCACAATGGCATACACCGCTTTTTCTTAGAAAAGAATGCAAAAGTTTTATACGAAGAAAAGCACATAGGTACAGGAAACGGAAAAGGCGAGAAAAACATCGACCCCGTAACTGATATTTTTCTTGCCGATGATGCCGTTATGGAAATGGATACCGTACAGTTAGGCGGCGTAGACAAAAGCTTGCGCAAGACATCTGCCAAGCTTGGCGCACGCGCCAAGTTAATTGTTCGCGAGCGTATTATGACAGACGGCGAAGAATATGCAAAAACTGATTTTGACGTTTCTATGGACGGCGAAGATTCATCTGTTGACCTTATTTCGCGTTCTGTCGCCAAAGGTCATTCGTATCAGGAATTTCTTTCTACCTTAAACGGCAAAAACCGTTGCAGCGGACATTCTGAATGTGATGCGATTTTGGTTGATAACGGAACAGTTAATGCTGCTCCTGCCTTAGAAGCATCACACGTCGATGCAGCGCTTATTCACGAAGCGGCAATAGGCAAAATTGCAGGCGAACAAATTTTAAAACTGCGTTCTTTAGGCTTAACGGAAGAAGAAGCGCAGGACAGAATAATTCAGGGATTTTTAAAATAACAAAAGAGGCTGTCTTGATAATCATTTTTTATAAATATTTATGCACGAAATATTGTAGGGAACGCATTAATGCGTTCCGCGGAATGGATAAATCCATTCCCTACAACCAAACCTTGCATAATTATTAGTTATATATGATTATTGAGACAGCCCCTTTAATTTATAAATGTTTTTCTGTATTTTAATGGCGGCACGCCGTAATATTTTTTAAACTCTTTAATAAAGTGCGAAACTGTTGAATATCCCAGCATATCTGAAATTTCCTGCACAGATACTGCTCCGTATTCTAAATACGCACTTGCTCTTTTAAGTCTTAACTTATTTCTGTACTCAACCGGTGACATTTTTATACATTTGTTAAACTGTTTTCTGAAATATCCCTCACTTATATTACACATTTTTGCCAGTTCTTTAACAGACGGATTTTCTTCAATATGCGATGCTAAACAACTTAAAGCAGGTTCAATTAGCGACTTATCTTTTTGCACAATATTTTTTTCAGCAAGGGTTTGAATTATGCGAAAAAGAATAATTCTGTTTTGGATATAATTCTGTTCAAAATCGGTATTTAAAAATTGTCTGAACAATGCAGAAACATTTGAATTTTCTGTTTGATGAAAAATCAGAATGTTATCAGAAAGTATAACCGCATCACCGTCTTCATCATAAAGCATAAAGTTTACGTCAATTGTATGCGAGTTTTCACTTTCAAAATCAAAAAGCTCTGCCTGATATTCGCCGCCAAGCGGTGTATAAACTACATCACCGCTCTGTGCAATTAAAACATTTCCGAACTTGTCTGTATATTTAATTTTACATCCGTTTAAAAACAAAAACAGGTTTTGCTTTTTAGGCGCACCGATACATTGAAAATATTTAGTACTGCGCCAAAAGGACTGCAAAACATTTAAAAATTTCACGTTAAAATTCTGATTTATCAAATCAGAAACCGAATATATTTTCATAATCTGCTCCATTCGTTTTTTATTATCATAACATAAAAAAATAAAAACAGCAATAAAAAGATTCGAAAAACGATATTTTTGTTTTGAATAATATATATAATTTATTATATTAAATGACTATAATATAACCATAAAATAATTTTTGAGGTGTTCTTTATGAAACAGACCGATTGGAAAATCATTTATTCTAATTATGACGGTATCGCTAAAAGAGCAATAAACTTATTGTCAAAAGAAGCAGGTAAATATTTAATCCGAGAAAACGGCATTTATAAAATCCACGTATTACCTTGCGAAAAAGAAGGATGCGCAGTTTCGAAAAACGCATTTTTTATTAGTCTTTATAACGAAAGCACAACAATTCAAAAATTCGTTAAAGAAGACGAAATTAAAAAGGATGGTTTTTTAGTTAAGGTAATTAAAAATCCTGATGATGACGAAGGTCGCTTTGTTATTCTTACCGCTAACAATGAGCAGGAACTGTTTTATGCGGTTGTAAGCTTTTTCGATGACTACATACCCCAAAAAGCCCCTTTCGGCGGTTCTAACCGCATGCCCGATTTGATGTTTGACTCCCCTCTCGCTGAGTACACATACAGCGAAGCCGCTGACCACAAAACAAGAAGCATATTCACCTGGGGGCATTCTATAAACGATTACAGAAAATACATAGACAATATGGCTCGTTTAAAATTCAACGAATTGGTTTTATGGAATGACTATATTCCGTTAAACATCTCAGAAATTATCGACTATGCACATTCTTATGGCATAAAAGTTGTTTTGGGCTATAGCTGGGGATGGAAAGAAATCGGAAGTAAAACCGACAACATAACAAATGAAAGTATTGAAAAGGTAAAAGAACTGGTTATTAACGATTATCGCCAAAATTATGCTAAAGTTAACTGTGACGGCATTTATTTTCAGGCATTTACCGAACGTAAAGAAAATGTTGTCGGAGGCAAAACTATTGCTCAGGTTGTTACAGATATGGTAAATGATGTTGCCGAAAAGCTTTGGGAAATTACACCCGATTTAAGACTTATCTTTGGTCTTCATGCTTCTTCTGTACGTGAACATTTAGATGACATCGCACACGTAAACCCTAAAATTGAAATTTTGTGGGAAGATTGCGGCGAATTTCCTTACAGCTACTCTTCTTTTGTTACCGGAGAAGAAAAATTTAACGAAACTTTAGAATTTACCAACAAGCTTTTAAATCTCAGAGGCGGTGTCGGCGTTGGACTGGTATTTAAAGGCTTAATGATGCTTGACTGGTATATCTTTATTTATCAGAGCGGACCTTATATAATGGGCGAAAACGATGCACATATATCAGAACACGACAAAAAAATCCGCGCAAATGCCTGGCGAATGTTTTCGGCAGATTGGATGAAATACGGCGAATATGTTACAAGACTGCTTAAATTTATTAACGAAAACAAAAAAGGCGAAGTTAATATGTGCCTTGCAGGTACATTTGACGGAGGCATTTATTTGCCGTTTGCATTGTGCGCACAAATGTATCGTAAATTAGATGATAATTATACCGATACCTTGCACAAAGTAGCTCGCAGAGCTTGTATTACTGTCGATTAAGTGAGGTTTTATAAAAATGATTGGATATCTATTTCTATCACTAGCTCTGTTTGCAGGGCTAAGCAAGGGATATTGCGGAAAACAGACATCAAATGTTGCCAAAAACATAAGTGATGCTATGCTCATAAACGCGATAAGAATGTGTTTATGCTTTATAATAGGTATAATTATAATACTGTTTCAAAAAAATCAATCTATACTACCCAATAATCCAAAAGTTGTATGGATTGCTCTGCTTTCAGGCATAAGCACCGCCTGCTTTACTGTCAGCTGGCTTTTATCCGTCAATAAAAAGGTTTATATGATGGTCGAAACCTTTGTCATGGCAGGAGTTATTATTCCATTGGTGCTCAGTAATATCCTTTATAGTGAAGCAATTGGTATTATTCAAATACTCGGTATAATTCTGCTTATGATTGCTGTTTATTTAATGTGTACATACGACAAGACAGGAAAAGTAAGACCAAGCTTTAAAGAACTTTTATTGCTTCTGTTCTGCTCGTTATCCAGCGGATTAAGTGATTTTTCACAGAAAATATTTGTAAAAGAGTTACCCGATGCAAGCATTGCTCAGTTAAATCTGTACACATATTTATTCGCGGCACTTTTTTTAGGAATAACCTGTGCTATATATTTTTCAAAAATCGAAAAATATAACGAATCTAAAAGCAATCCCGTTAAACTGATAAAACCGATTGCTCATTATATATTAATTATGGCTGTGTGTCTGTTTTTAAATTCGTATTTTAAAACGCTGGCCGCCAAATACTTGGATGCCGTATTACTATACCCCTTAAATCAAGGCTGTGGCGTTGTTTTTTCACTTATAATGTCCGTTGTTCTTTTTAAAGAAAAAATAAATTTAAAGGGGATTTTTGGCATCGTTTTGATGCTTGTATCTGTGTATATTATTAATTTTCTTTAATGTATAAAACAACAAGTCTGCGGCAATGCCGCAGACTTGTTGTTTATTTAATTTCTAATTCCGCAAAGTCAGTCGGTACATTTATTTTAGACTGCTTCTGATTTGTTTTAGATAACGAAACATCTGCGCTCCATTTAAAATCGAACACACCGTATTCATTTGAAATTTCTGAATAATCTGACGATGCTTTAAGCTCGCATTTCTTTATATCATTATCTTTAACCGTCAGTTTTGCCGAGCAGGTCGGATATTTGCCGTCAGCTTTTTCTTTAAGTATATATACTGTTGCTCCATTTTCTTTTTTAATTTCGGTTTGGTCTTTAGTCAGCATATCTTTAAAAAGTAACATTATATCATTTATAGTCTTCGATGTCTGAGTAAACATCGTGTTGCTTTCTTCAACCGATTGTTCTATTCCGTCCCAAAGACTTCCGGTACGAAGGATTGTTCCGAGCGGAAGTCCTGATTTTTCTGTCATTATTTCACCAAGCGGAATCTTTAAATATTCTTTGTTTTTAAGGCTGTCACTAACCCCTAATGCATCCGTTAATTTTTTAATTCCGGCAATTTCTGCATATGCATTGTAATCCTCATCTAACGTAAATTCTAAATTAAGTTTGGTAATATCTGCAAGCTTTTGCAATTTTTGTTTTTGCTCTTTATCATTTAACTGATTTGCATAGCTTTTAAGCCCGCTGCTTTTAACATTAACCGTATATGACATTTTCTTTTTGTTGTCTTTTGAATGTGTTTGACCGTTAAATGCAAGTCTTAATTTTATATTTGCATCAGATTGCTTTTTTACGTCTTTGTTTTGCGGTTTTAATTTAAAATCAAACTCGAATGTACTTGAATGTTTAATTATATTTTCCTCAGCATTCGCAAACGGCGCACTAAGAAGATTATCAGCAATTGGCGCATTTTCTTTTATGTCTTTCTTCCAGCTTGCTGTATCAATTATAACAACTTCTTTTTGATTGGCATTCCAGTTTATCTTACAACCTAAAGCCTCGGCAACAAATCTTACCGGAACTAACGTTTTATCATTTTCTATTATTGGCTCTGCATCTAAAACGTGTTCTTTTTTTGCTCCGTTTGTTATAGTTTGAGCATTTTTATTCCCAATTGAAAGAGTTACTGTTTCATCACCGCGAACAGCAGTAATATTACCTTTATTAAAGCTTACCTTACAGCCTATACGTTCAAAAACAGCGCGAAGCGGAACCATAGTCCTGCCGTTTTTTATTACAGGAGCCTGATCGGCACACTCTATTTCTTCACCGTTATAGGTTACGGTTATATCCTTATGCTCAATTGTATACTTTGCAAAAACAACATTGGTAAAACAAGACAAGATTATAAAAACTGATAAAATTACCGTCAATATTTTTCTTATTCTCATTAAGCCACCTCACAAAAAATAAGTCTGCACCCTAAGGTACAGACTTATTTTAACACAAATATGAAAATATTTCAAGTTTATATATATTTCTTCCAAAATTCATTAAAAATGCTCTCTCGGAAGAACAAGATGTTTAGGCAATCCATTTTCCATTTTAAGTGTAACTTCACCTAAAATAAGCGGTCTTGCATAGCTGATAAATTCTTCTGTTACATCATTTTCATCTTTATTTATCCAGCTTTTCGGAATTGTTTTTTCACCGTTTGCAATTTTACTTATATCCTTAGGAGCAAAGCCTGCTTTATATGGTTCATCTGACATGCGTTCGTATGCAATCATTGCGCCTGTAACACCATCTAAGGCAAACCCAACTGCTGCCTTGCCGTTTTCGAACGCCTCGTCAATATCAGTTTTAGATAACAGATGTGCTGCGCATCTTTGCGGAATATTAAGCTCTATTCCTCGGGTTTTACAGCACAGCTTATTTCCTGCATAATCGGCTAAAACCTGAGCTGTTCCTCCTAAATATTTATGACCGAATGCATCTTCTTTTCCGCTTGCAACGGCTTCGCAAACATATTTGCCGTCAGATGTTTTAACACCCTCTGAAACAGCAACAACAATATTTTTCTTGCGTTTAAATACATTTTTTAAGTCTTCAATATATTTATCAAACGAAAACTCGCATTCAGGTAAATAAATAAGGTCAGGGCCATCGTTTTCAGTCAGTCTTGCCAAAGCTGCAGATGCAGTAAGCCAGCCTGCATTTCTTCCCATAATTTCGATAACGCTGACAGAATTTAAAAAGTATGCTCTTGCATCCTGCGCAACCTCGCGCACGGTTGCCGCAATATATTTTGCCGCACTGCCGAAGCCCGGTGTGTGGTCTGTTTCTAAAAGGTCGTTGTCAACAGTTTTAGGAACACCGATAAATCTTATCTCGTAGTCAGTTTTCTTAGCATATGAAGAAAGCTTCATTACGGTATCCATCGAATCGTTGCCGCCTATGTAAAAGAAATAACGTATGTCATATTTTTTAAACAGGTTAAACGCCTCTTGATATAACTCCTCGTTATCCTCTGCTTTCGGCAGTTTTAATCTGCACGAGCCAAGATATGATGCAGGCGTTTGTCTAAGCAAAGAAATGTCTTCATCTGTTTTAAGATATTCACCAAGGTCTACCAGTCTTTCAGCCAAAAAACCCTCAAATCCGTTAATCATTCCGAATACGGTTTTAATACACTCTGCCTCGCTGGCAGCTTTATATACACCAGCCAAGCTTGAGTTAATTGCCGCTGTCGGACCTCCCGACTGCCCTATTACTGCATTACCCTGTAATTTTTTCATTAAAATCGCCTCCTTTTACTTAAAAAGCAGCAAAGGATTAACCCTTGCTGCTTTTATTTTACTCCATTTTAAGCCAAATGGCAAGCAATTTAATAAATATTTATATTATACACCGCTGTATGCTGAGAATCCACCGTCAACGGGAATTACAATACCATTAACGAATGATGCAGCTTCGCTTGATAATAAGAATAAAAGTGCACCGATAAGTTCTTCTTTTTCGCCAAAACGTCCCATAGGAGTCTGAGAAAGAATTTTCTTAGAACGGTCAGTAAATTCGCCCTTATCATCAAACAAAAGTGCTTTGTTCTGAGCGGTTGCAAAAAATCCGGGAGCTATTGCATTAACACGGATGCCAACCTTTGAAAAATGTACGGCAAGCCATTGTGTAAAGTTTGAAATAGCTGCCTTAGCGCCGCTGTATGCAGGGATTTTTGTAAGCGGTGTAAATGCGTTCATAGATGAAACATTTAAAATTGTTGCATCTTTTTTATTAAGCATATCCTGCGCAAACACCTGTGTAGGCATTAAAGTACCTAAAAAGTTTAAATTAAACACAAATTCAACACCTGCAGGATCTAAGTCAAAAAATGTTGTAATTCCTTCTAAGTCAATATCGCCTTTTTCATAATATTCCTTAGTTGTTGTGCCCTTAGGATTATTACCGCCTGCACCGTTAATTAAAATATCGCAAGTGCCGAGCTTTTCATTTACTTCTGCTCTTGCAGCCTCTAAGCTGGCTTTTTCCAACACATTCGCAGAAACACCTATTGCCTGTCCGCCGTCAGCTTTAATTTCATCAGCAACTGCTTCTGCCGCCTCTTTTCTAAGGTCTAAAATTGCAACCTTAGCACCACAAGCTGCGATAGCTTTAGCAAAAGTACTGCAAAGTACTCCGCCGCCGCCTGTTACAACTGCAACCTTACCTTTTAAGTCTATATCAAATGGTAATTTCATTTTTTTACCCCTTTATATTTTATTTTGAAGATTTTGAGATTGCTTCCCAAATACCGTTCATATATGTAGCACCTAACGCTCTGTCATATAAGCCGTAACCCGGTTTTCCGGTTTCGCCCCAGATCATTCTTCCGTGATCGGGACGAAGATAGCCTTTAAATCCAGTATCGTAGTATGCCTTTAAAATTTCGTATACATCTAATGAACCGCAAGATGAAAGATGTCCGCTTTCTTCAAAAGAACCATCTTCTAAAATCTTAATGTTTCTAACATGAGCAAAGTGGATTCTGCCCATTGCACCATATTTTCTTACCATAGCAGTATAATCGTTGAACTTAGCACAGCCCAAGCTTCCGCTGCAAAGTGTAAGACCGTGATGCGGATCATCGTAAAGTGCTAAGAAACGGTCAATATTCTCTTCTGTGGTGATGATACGCGGAATACCAAATATTGGCCACGGCGGATCATCCGGATGTATAGCCATGTTTACATCGCACTCTGCGGCAACAGGAATAATTTCTTCAATAAAGTGCTGAAGATTTTTCCAAAGTCCCTCTTCTCCTATTTCTTTATAGCTTTCTACAAGTCCGCCTATTTCATCAGGAGTGTATGATGCATCCCAGCCCGGAAGTGACATCTTTGTCGGGTCCATTTTATCAACGTCTTCTTTATAATAAACCAAAGCGTTAGAGCCGTCGGCTAAAGGCTGGTCAAGTCTTGAACGAGTCCAGTCAAACACAGGCATAAAGTTATAGCAAATACATTTAACACCTGCTTTTGCGAGTCTGCGGATATTCTCTTTATAGTTTTCGATATACTGCTCGCAATTACCTCTTCCTAATTTTATGTCTTCGTGAACAGGAACACTTTCGATAACTTCCATTTCAAGTCCCATAGCGTTCACTTCTTTTTTCATTTCATCAATTGCTTCCTGTGGCCATACTTCGCCTGCAGGAACAGAATATACAGCAGTAACAACACCGGTCATTCCGGGTATCTGTCTTATTTTATCCAGGGTTACCGGGTCATCTTTGCCGTACCAACGAAATGTCATTTTCATTAGATTTTCCTCCTTTATAAGTATAAAATATAACTCTCCAAACATATTATAATATAAATATTTTACTATTGCCATACTAATATTGACATAAACATTGCAAATCTTGCTCTGATGTGATAGAATGATATTATAATAAGATTTTACTTTGGAGTTGAGAGCTGTGGTTAATGTTATATGCGCAAAAAATTCGTCTGACAGAAGCTTTTCATACACACATAAAAAGGATAACAATCCTGAAAATATTAAATTCAAGCTGCATAATCATATAGGTTATGAAATTCTGGTTTTTTTAAAGGGCGATGCCGATTTTATAGTTGAAGGAAGTTCTTACGCGCTAAAGCCTATGGATATTATTCTGACACGAAAAGACGAAATGCACAGAATATTAAACACGTCGCCCCGCACTTATGAGCGAATAGTTATTCATCTGCAGGATTCTTTTTTTTCAGATCCGATGTCAAGTCGGTATACAGAAATATTCCTAAGCCGAAAAGCGGGCGAAAGCAATCTTATAGAGCGTGATGCCGTTAAAAAATCCGGAATTTTTGATATTCTTTTAAGAATTGAAAAATATGCAAAAGAAAAAAATCAGCAAAATGAGCTTGTTATTCGTTGTGCACTTACCGAGCTTTTGCATCAGCTAAATGAGCTTAAAACCTCCGGCGGTATAGTTCAGAACGAAACAGTTAAAAATATTATTGAATATATTAACTCGCATCTGCACGATGATTTAACTCTTGATGCGTTAGCTGAAAAGTTTTATATATCCAAGTATTATTTATGCCGGTGTTTTAAACAGTTTACCGGTTTTACCGTAAACAGATATATTACTCACCGCCGAATAATGCTTGTACGCGAGTTGCACAGAGAGGGAAAAAATTTATCCGCAGCATCAAGCGAAGCCGGTTTTTCAAGCTATTCAAATTTTTATAAAGCATATGTAAACGAAACCGGATATCCCCCAAGCGAAGGACTTTCAGGAAACAGCCGATAAATAAAGCAAAGGATGGTTTTATGAGTTTTTATCAGGAAATATATGATTTGGTACGGCAAATACCCAAAGGAAAGGTAACAACCTATGGCAACATTGCAAAAATGCTTGGCAGACCTCGTTCGTCAAGAGTTGTAGGATATGCTCTGCACGTAAATCCCGAACCGCAGACTATACCCTGTCATCGTGTTGTAAACAGAGAGGGACGTTTAGCTCCCGGATTTGCTTTTGGAGGACCGGATGTACAAAAGCAGTTGTTAGAAAATGAGGGAGTTATTGTAAATTCTGACAATTGTGTTGATTTAGAAAAGTATTTGTGGTAAAAATGAAACAAACTGCGATAAAATAAGCTTATTTTATCGCAGTTTGTCTATATTAGATTTTATTAATGGGTTAATTTAATAAAGTTTTCTACTCTGTCTATTCCCTCTTTAATGTTTTCCATACTTGTTGCATATGACCAACGTACAAAATTATCGTTACCAAAACCGCTGCACGGAACAAGTGCAACCTTTGCTTTTTCTAAAAGTGCATTTGCAAAATCGTCAGAAGAATTGATTAAGGTATCACCAATATATCTGCCCTTAAGCGCACTTATATTCATAAGAACATAGAACGCACCCTGAGGTTTTAAGCAAGAAACTCCTTCAATTGCGTTAATTCTTTCAACCATGTAATCGCGACGCTCGCGGAATGCTTTTTTCATTACAGCAATTTCGTCCTGTCCGCCGCTTAATGCTGCAACTGTTGCAGCCTGCGCAATAGAGTTAGGATTAGATGTTGCGTGTGACTGGATGTTTGACATAACCTTTGCAATCGGTGCAGGAGCTGCGCTGTAGCCTATTCTCCATCCTGTCATTGCATAGGTCTTAGATACACCGTTAATTATAATTGTAAGATCTTTCATTTCGGGGCAGATTGCTGCAATGCTTGTAGCTTCGCCCTCGTAAACCAAATGCTCGTAAATTTCATCAGAAATAACATAAATATTATTTTCTACTGCAACTTTAGCAATTGCACTAAGCTCTTCTTTTGTATAAACCATACCGGTCGGGTTTGACGGACTGTTTAAAACAAGAGCACGTGTTTTATCGTTAATTGCAGCTTTAAAAGCCTCTGCAGTAAACTTAAACTCGTCTTCTTCTGTTGTCTGAAGAACAACCGGAACACCGTCAGCCAGCTTAACCATTTCGGGATAGCTCACCCAGAACGGTGCAGGAATAATAACCTCGTCACCGGGATTTAATATAGCCTGAAAAGCATTAACCAACGAATGTTTTGCTCCGTTTGAAACGACAATCTGGTCAAATGTATAGTCAAGACCGTTTTCGTCCTTTAACTTTTTACAAATAGCTTTTCTTAATTCAACTGTACCTGCCGCAGGTGTATATTTTGTTTTTCCTTCATTTATTGCTTTGATTGCGGCATCTTTAATATACTGCGGAGTATCGAAATCAGGCTCGCCTGCTCCGAAGCCAACAACATCAATACCGTCAGCTTTCATTTGCTTAAATTTTGCATCAATTGCCAATGTAGTAGATGGACTTATACTTTTTGCTTTTTCTGAAATGTACATAAAATTACATCCTCCAAATAATATTTAAACTGAATTTATTTACATTGATAAATACCGAAAACTATTGTAATACATTTTTATCAAAAATGCAAGAGAAATTTTAATTTTTTTCATTTTTTAACATTTTTTCTAAGAAATTTACGAAATTTCCGTGGGTTATGGCAGTAATTAACGAATCTTGATAACCCATTTTTTTCATTTTGTCAAATAACTTATATAATTCGCCTACATTATTAATGTCCGTCGGAGTTGATGATATGCCATCAAAATCCGTGCCCATTCCCAACACTTTTTCTCCGCCTAACGATAAAATGTGGTCAATATGTCTTATTATATCATCAATGTTTGCGGTTTCAGAATCAGAAAGAAATACAGGGTATATATTTATTCCTATCATTCCTCTGCTTTTAATTATTGCACGTATTTGTTCATCATCAAGGTTTCTCGGGTGAGCACAAATTGCTTCTGTATTTGAATGAGATGCCATAACAGGCTTTTCAGAGGTTTCCAATACATCCCAGAACGCTTTTTTAGATGTATGTGAAACATCTACAATCATCCCCAGTCGGTTCATTTCGCGAACCACATCACGACCGAAGTCGGTAAGACCTGCTCCGCTGTTTGAAAGTGCTCCCTCTGCTACCCCGTTGTCGTGATTCCATGTAAGACCGACCGCACGAACTCCGAGTTTATAAAACATACGAAGATTTGCAAGCTCTCCGCAAAGTGCTCGGGCATCTTCTACCGTTAACATTGCACCGATTTTATTTTCATTTATTGCTTTATGCAACGTATCACTATCGGTAATTTGCTGCAGCGTGTCTTTATTTTTTTCCAATTCTCTGTAAAATGCATCAAACATGCCTAAAGCTTGCGAAAGACAGTTTTCAGCATTTCTGTCTATCCACGATGCAAAAAACTGAATATATCCTTTATATTGATTCATACAGTCAATATTTAAATGTCTGTCGTTTGTTTTTAACTCTTTTCCTTGATTAAAAAGGTATCCGATTGTATCACAATGCGCATCGACAATAAAATAAGGATGTTTCATTATTATCACTCCGGTTCAAATGCATTTTTTATATGATTAATTTTATTTACCTTACCATTTTCGTGATATACTTCAAGTATATCAAAGCTGTAATTGTCATCCAGCTGTTTTTCTGCTATGTATGTGTATGCTGTTCGTATAAGTCTTTGTTTTTTTGCCGCAGTTACATATTCACACGGCAGACCGAATTTATCGTTTTTACGGGTTTTCACCTCTATAAAAGAAACTGTTTCGCCAAATTTAGCTATAATATCAATTTCACCATAGGTCTTTTTATAATTGCAGTCTAATATTTTATATTTATTCTTTTTTAAATATTTACATGCCGCCTGTTCGCCCAAATCACCTATTGTTTTGGTGTTCATTGGTTTTCCTCCAAACTTTTCTTAGCTAAAATTTTAGTAAGAAATGTTAAGCGATGTTCAGGACATGGTCCTAATTCCAAAATTTTTTCTGTGTGCAGCTTTGTTCCGTAACCTTTGTGCTTTTCAAACAAATATTCAGGATATTTTACCGACAGTTCATCCTTACAAAATCTGTCACGGGTAACCTTTGCAAGAATTGATGCCGCCGCAATGCTCTGGCTTTTTGCATCGCCTCCGACAACACATTCAAACGGCACGTTTAATCCTTTTGAGCGATTTCCGTCGACCAAGACGTAATCGGGAGTTATTTTAAGACCTTCTACCGCCTGTTTCATAGCTAAAAAGGTGGCATTTAAAATATTTATTTCATCAATTTTTTCTGCACTTACTGCACTTATACAATATGCTAACGCATTTTCACAAATTACATCAAAAAGCTTTTCACGTTTTTTTTCTGTAAGTTTTTTTGAATCGTTTATTTCTTCAGAGTAAAATCCGTCAGGTAAAATTACCGCTGCCGCATAAACCGGACCTGCAAGAGGTCCTCTGCCTGCTTCATCAACTCCGGCTAAAAATTTAACTTTTTCGTTTTTATATTGTTCATCGAATTCGTTTCTAAGCATTGATTTCTTCCTCCACATCAGGTGTTTCTAAGCTTATTCTGCCTATTCTGCACATACGGAATTCGTCAAGCACGATATTTGCAGCACGAAGCAAATCAATTTCGCCGCCCGATATAACAAATCCGCGCTTTTTGCCAATCAGTTCTAAAAGTTCGTATCCTGCTAAGCCATCGGTATCATCAAGCTTATATCTTGCACAAAGCTCTGCTTTATATGTGCCGTTTAAAAATTCCAGCAGCTTGCAGGCTAAGGTTTCTACATCGATTATTTCGTCTTTAATAGAGCCGACATAAGCAAGGTTAAGGCCTGTTTGCTCGTCTTCAAATTTTGGCCATAAAATTCCGGGAGTATCTAAAAGCTCAATTCCGTTTTTAAGACGAATCCATTGCTTTCCTCTTGTAACACCCGGGCGGTCACCGGTAACCGCACTTGCTCTGCCTGCAAATTTGTTTATAAATGAAGATTTGCCGACATTCGGTATTCCAACAACCATTACCTTTACAGAACGGCCAACCATACCTTTTTCTGCCTGTTTTTCCAATTTGTCCTTAAGGACATTTCTTATTTTATCTGCTATAAAATTAAGATTTTTGGCATGAACGCTGTCTAAGAGCACCGCCTCTATTCCTTTTTTCTTAAAATACTCTACCCACTTGCGATTTATTTCTTCATCAGCCAGGTCTGCCTTATTTAAAATGATAAGTCTGGGTTTTGAGCCAACTATTGTATTTATTTCAGGATTTTGCGAAGATACGGGTAATCTTGCATCTAAAAGCTCGACCACAATATCAATTAAGCCAAGCTGTTCTGTCATCATTCGGCGTGTTTTTGCCATATGCCCCGGAAACCATTGCAGATTCATTAACCTCGTCCTTTCATAATAAAAATAGGGCGGCATAACCACCCTGTATTTTTTATTTTTCAGTTTTTGGCACATCTTTATAAAGTCCGCCGAACTTATCAAGCGGAAGGATTCTTAAAGATGCCTTTCCTACTATTTCATCAAACTTTACAACACCGATAGAACGGCTGTCTTGTGAGTTGTTTCGGTTATCACCCATTACAAATACTGTGTCTTCAGGAACAACAATCGGATAATTGTATCTTGAACCGACACGCAAAGGATGAATTTTATCCTTAATATACGGTTCATCGAGCATTACACCGTCAACATACACATCTCCGGTTTTGGAGTCAATATCAATTTCCTGCCCCGGAACTGCAATTACTCTTTTAACAATGTGCTTGCCCAGAGCTTCTGATTTTACGATTACAATATCGTGCTGCTCGGGCTTATATAAAAATTTGGTAACAACCAAACGTTGTTTGTTTACGAGTGTAGGCAGCATAGAATCGCCCTCTACCTGAACAATCGCAAAGAAAAACTGATTTATTATAAGTGCAACAACAAGTGCAATTGCAATTGCCTGAGTCCATTCGTAAAACTCTTTTAACCACGCACTTTTTTTAGCTTTCGGCTTTTCTTCATCATATTCGGTCATATCAAATGTCATATATTCTTCTTCAATTTCTTCCGTATCGTTTTCAAATTCTTCAGCATCAAATACTTTAGCGGTAAATTCTTTTTTTTCTGAATCCATTGCTGTTTTATCCTCCTTTAATTAATCAATGGGATAAGAAAACACAGGATATATCCTATGCTTTATTATCCCCTTAATAAAATGTGCGGATTGTATAAATCGGGACGGCAAAAACCGCCCCGATTTCACATTTTCGTATTGTTGGCAATCAATATGCCAAAAGAGCTTACAGACGCTCTTTAACTTTTGCTGCCTTACCAACTCTGTCACGCAGATAGAACAGGCGAGCACGTCTGATTTTACCTTTTCTCACAATCTCGATTTTATCGATTTTAGGAGAATTTACAGGGAATGTACGTTCAACACCTGTGCCGTAAGAAATACGTCTTACAGTAAAGGTCTGCTGAATGCCGCCATGCTGAATTTTGATGATTGTTCCTTCAAACACCTGAATTCTTTCGCGGTTACCCTCTTTAACCTTAACATGCACTTTAACGGTGCTACCAACCTCTAACTTAGGAAGGTCAGTTCTGATTTGGTCTTTTGTTAATTCTTTGATAATGTCCATTTTTATCCTCCTCTCCGTCCAAACGTTCATACCCAAAATTAAATTGGCAGAGGACCGTTCGTATTGCCCAAGCAGGCAAACATACCTGCACGATCTAGTATTATACAATAAAAATTACCAAATATCAAGTGTTTTTTTAATATTTTGCAAAATTTTTTATTCATTATAGATTTTGCACTTTCATATAAATATAAAGAGCCGAAAAGGAGTGATTTTATGTTTATATATATAAAGCGAAAAACTGCGTTCAGCATTTGTATTATTCTCTCTGCTTCGTTGCTTTTATGCGCTTTAATCCCCTATGCAACGGTTGTTAATGCTCCGGATGGTGCGGAAAACAAAAACGAATATATTAAATGGGTTGATTTTTCTGTTCCTTACGAGGCGCTTTCTGACAGCTTAGATGCAGATATAAAATCACACAACGAAAAAGTGCATTATAACTGGATAGAGCTTTTGGCATATTTGGCCTCCAAATACGGCGGCAACTGGAGCAGATATAAAAAAAGTGACCTTTTAAAGCTTGCAGAAGAGCTAAAATCGGGCAAAGATATGAGCGAGCTTTCAAAAAACATGGCAAATTACGATTATTTTTTTGAGGCATACAGCGCTGTTTTGGGTGGATTTGTAGGCGAATATGAAATTGAAGCACCGGATAAGGAAATTCCTGAAAAAACAGCTATGGTTAAAAAATACGGTTTAAAGGCATTTTCGCCTGTTGCGCGCGGATATTCTTACAATCATTATGATGATTTTGGCTCTTCACGCTCTTACGGCTATCGTCGCAAGCATTTGGGTCACGATTTGATGGGAGGTGTAGGAACGCCGATTATAGCCATCGAATCAGGCATTGTCGAATGTGTCGGCTGGAATCAGTACGGCGGTTGGCGGATAGGCATTCGCAGCTTTGATTCTAAACGGTATTACTATTATGCACATTTGCGCAAAGACCACCCATATAATGATATATACGAGGGCAAAGTTGTAGCCGCAGGCGATGTTATAGGATATTTGGGTATGACAGGATATAGCACAAAAGAAAACGTAAATAACATTAACACCCCTCACCTGCACTATGGAGTTCAGCTTATTTTTGACGAACGACAAAAAGACAGCACAAACGAAATATGGATTGACCTTTATGCAATAACTAAATTACTTGAAAAAAATAAATCCGCAGTCGTAAAAGACGCGGATAAAAATGAATATTTCAGAAAATATAAGTTTGACGAGCCGATTTTACATAATTTTAAAAGTTAGGTTTGTAAATGGGGCTGTCTTGATAATCATTTTTTATAAATATTTATGCACGAAATATTGTAGGGAACGCATTAATGCGTTCCGCGGAATGGATAAATCCATTCCCTACATTTAAACCTGTTTTGCAGGGACAGATGACCGCATCTGTCCGTTTTTTCGGGTCGATGTAGGCGTCGACCCCTATATTAAAATATTAATTAATTACTTTGCCCTTATTCCTCTTCCTCAAATAAACAACCATACCTACCCCGACAAGCACACAAACACCTGCCAAGAGCTGTGATATACGAACAGGGCCGAGCATTAAGCTATCGAGTCTTAGACCCTCTATCCACAGTCTGCCAAGACCGTAGCCTGCTAAATACGCAAAAAAGATTTCGCCGTCTGTTTTCTGTTTTTTTCTGTACCATAAAAGCACTAAAAACACCGCTATGTTCCAAAGCGACTCATATAAAAAGGTAGGATGCACAAAAACACCTAAATCTACAAGCTCCATTCTCCACGGAAGAGTTGTTTCTGCCCCATAAGCTTCGGCATTTACAAAGTTCCCCCATCTGCCGACTGCCTGACCTATTAAAAGACCGAATCCGCCTAAATCTGCAATTTTTAAAAAGCTTATTTTTTTAACCTTGCAATAAATTGCGGTAGATGTCACAGCACCGATAACTGCACCGTATATTGCAATACCACCCTCCCATATTTTAAATATGTCGGACAGATTGTTTTTATAGCTGTCCCAGCTGAAAATAACGTAATAAAGTCTGGCGCAGATAATTGCTGACGGCAAGCCGTAAATTATAACATCTAAAACAGTATCTTGCGAAATGTCACGCTTTTTGCCCTCGTGCGATGCAAATAAATATGCCAGAACAATACCTAAAGCGATTATTATGCCGTACCAATGGATATCAAAACCAAAAATAGTTATTGTTGTTTTAATATTCATTATACCTATTCCAAGACCGGGAAACGCTATTTTATTTATCATTTATGTAACACCGCCTTTTTAAAATTACCGTTTCGGCACAAACGCACCGAAACGGCAGAATGCTTATACCGGCTCTACAACCGAGAGCACCGAAAGCTCGGGTTTAAACTGTTCTTTAAATCTTTTGTTTACGTCATCCGGGCTTATGGTATCAATAACATCTACAAAGTCAAAAACACCGATATTATTAAAAATATTAGACATAAATCCGTGCGCCACAGCATTTATGTTGTTAAACTGCTTGATGTATTGACCCCAGATTGAACGTTTTATTCTTTCGAAGTCTTCTTTTGATATACCTTTATTTACAGCGTCTTTTAAATAATCCAAAACGACTTTCTTTACCTCGGCAAGATTATTGCTTTCACCACTCAACATTGTAAAGCCATAGTCCTTTTCACTTTCGACCTCCACACCTAATTCGCCCAAGATATATCCGCCGTCATAAAGCTTGCTATAAAGCTCACCCGACTTACCAAATATTGCTCTTGCAATAATCGAAAGCTCTATGCTTTTCTTTAAAAGAGCCTTTCCGTCGTATCCGCAGTCGGTATCTTTAAAGCCGAACATAAACATCGGAACAGACACACTAAGCTTTTGAGTTATATCTGAGCGCAAAACCTCCGGCTTTTCGTTTCCGTAATCTCTTACAATTTCTTCTGTAAACGGCTCTGTTTCGGTAATATGTTCTTCTACACAATCAGCTACTGCCTTGGGCGATACATCACCAATAACAAACAAAACCATATTCGAAAGATTATAAAATGTGTTATAGCACTGATAAAGTGTGTCTTTGGTGATTTTTGAAATCGACTCGACCGTTCCTGCAATATCACGGTTTACGGGATGCTCGGCATACATTGACGAAAGAAAATTCATCATCAAGCGCCAGTCAGGGTCGTCGTCATACATTCCGATTTCCTGACCGATTATACCCTGCTCTTTTTCAACGTTTTCATCTGTAAAATAAGGCTGACGCACAAAATCGAGCAATATGCCGAGGTTTTCTATAATATCCTGCGTACTTTCAAATAAATACGCAGTAAGATTAAAGCTCGTGTAGGCATTTGCATTTGCGCCGTGACGGGCATAGCTTTCGAACACATTTCCGCCGTCAGGCTGTTCAAACAATTTATGCTCTAAAAAATGTGCAATGCCGTCAGGAATTTCGGTATATTCTTTCTGACCCGGTGTTATAAATTTTCTGTCAATCGAGCCAAAGTGTGTGCCGAAAACTGCATAGCTTTTGCTGTATCCCTCTTTTGGCATAATATAGACAGACAAGCCGCTTTTATGTTTAGAAAAGTACAAGGTTTCTTTAACTGTATCATTATAAATCTTTTCAAGCTTCATTATTTACCCTCCTTGCCTGTTAAGAAATATACCATTTCAGGCTTTATGTGTTTTGCAACACGGACAACATCATCAACTGTTACCTTTTCAATCAGCTTAATATGGTCTTCTAAGCTTAATGATGTTCCGCTTAATGCCTGACCAAGATAGTAATCCTCTAAATATCCTATATCGTCGCCCAATGCTCTTAACGCATTTATAATACTTTTCATTGTTGCATCAAACTCATAGTCTGAAATCTTGCCGTTTTTAATATCTTCAAGCTGAACATTAATTTCGTCTAACGCCTTTTGCTTGTTTGCAATTTCAATACCTGATGATACAACCATCATACCCTTATATCTGTCGAGTCTTGATGCGGCATAATATGCTAAGCTAAGCTTTTCGCGAACGTTATTAAACAGCTTTGAGTGTGCTCCGCTGCCTAAAATGCCGTTATATACCATAAGTGCAGGATAGTCGGCATCGGTCGGCATTATACCTGTTGAATAGCCAACGCAAAGCTTTGCCTGAGTAACATCAAAGGCTTCAACAATCTCTGTTTCTGTTTCAGCAGGCTTGTGTATTTCAGCCTTCGGAAGCTCTGTTTTGGTAAGGGTAATGTTTGAAAACTTATCTTTTACCACGTTTATTATGTTTTCTATATCCACATCACCTGTGACAAATACATCAACAGGACCTTCTGACATAACTTTTTCATAATGTGAATATAAAGATTCGGCAGTTATTTTATCTATGCTTTCTTTGTCGCCAAGCTCGTGCACTCCGTACGGCTCGTCTTTACACATAAGCTCGATTAAACGCCATGTTGCATATGCGCGTTTGTCGTTAATTACTGCATCAATATCATTTTTAAGATTAACCTTTTCCTGCTCTACATATTCTGCTTTAAATGCTCCATCAGCTACGAGCGGATTTAATATCATTTCAAACAAAAGGTCTAATGCACCTGTAAATGCGGTTTCGCCTTCGGGTAAAAATCTTTCGTTAACTGCGCTGATTGAAAAGGATAAAATCTGGTCTTCGCCCTTTCTGCGCACATCTACATCGAAATATGCTCCGTAAAGCTCCTGACGCAGTTTCATAACAGATGCCTGGTCAGGATATTTCGCACAACCTCTGCGCATAACATCTGCTAAAAGTGCGTTAAAAGATGCCTCTTCTTTTTTTAATGCGCGATGAAAATTAACACTCATCGCCGCAGTTTTAAACTTTTTTGCAGGAATATAGAAAAGCCTTATTCCGTGCTTTATATCATAGCTTTTTAAGTTTTCCATTTTGTCCCTCCAGGTTTTTATGTTTATTCTATCCAAAATAATACATTTTATTACTCTTTGATTGTCTGGGCATATATCTCTCTTCGGCTTACCCCTCTGTCCTGCGCCACACGTTTCATTGCCTCTTTTTTATCCATTCCGCTTTTTATGTAAAACTCTAAATGCTCTAATACATCTAAAGAATTAAGCGCATTTTCATCTTGTACTGTTTCAGGCAATGCGCCCTCTATAACAAGCACATACTCACCCTTCGGCTCTGTTTCGTCATAGTATTTAACTGCCTCTTCTAAGGTCATAGGCAAAATTTGTTCATACTTTTTAGTAAGCTCTCTTGCTATGGTTATTTTGCGGTTACCAAAGCTTTCTAACATATCGCCAAGCGTTCTTTTAAGCTTGTGCGGTGCTTCGTAAAATATAAGTGTATAGGGACTTTGCTTTACACTATTCAAATGTTCCTGACGGCTTTTTTTGTTTACGCTTAAAAACCCCTCAAAAGAAAACCTTGATGTTGAAAGCCCTGAACAGATAAGTGCATTTATGCCTGCAACCGCACCGGGAACCGGTATAACTCTTACACCCTTTTCGTGACAGATACGCACCAAATCTTCGCCCGGGTCAGATATTGCAGGTGTTCCGGCATCCGAAATCAGCGCCGCAGTTTCGCCTTTTAAAATACGATCGATTATGTATTCGCCTTTTTGGCGGATATTATGCTCAAAATAGCTTGTCATCGGCTTTGTTATGCCTAAATGATTTAACAGCTTTAACGAATGTCTTGTATCTTCAGCCGCTATAAAATCGACTTCTTCTAACACCTTTACAGCTCTGTATGTAATATCATCCAAGTTACCAATTGGTGTTGCAACTAAATATAACACACCCGGCTGTTTGTTTTCTGTTGTCATAAATTTACTCCTTTGTTGGCTCTTTAACGTTTTTAACCGTTATGGGTTCTAAAATTTTTATTCCGCTGTTTCTTCCCTTTTGCCCCTCAATTAAAATCAACGATGGCGGCGCACTTACATCAGAATGTACAAACTGCAATCTTTTTGGCTCTAAGCGATATTGCTTCATGAAAAACATTATGTCTGCTAAACGTTCGGGACGATGCACCATATAAAATCTGCCGCCTGTTTTTAATAAATATGCCGCATTTTTTATTACATCTTCTAAAGTACAGCATACCTCGTGTCTTGATACTGTTTTTGCATCGTTTATGTTCTGTTTGCCCGTATTACACTTCATATATGGCGGATTACAGGTAATAACATCTATGCTTTCTGCCCCAAAAAGCTCCTTACTTTTTCTTAAATCTGCGCAAATCACTTTTATTTTTGACTCTAAGTCATTTAAAAGCATACTGCGCTGTGCCATATCTGCAACTTCGGGCTGAATCTCGAGAGCAGTCATATCTGCACATTTTGTACTGATTGACAAAAGCAAGGGAACAATGCCAGTTCCGGTACAAAAATCTACAAGCTTGTCCGTTGGCTTTACAGTTGTAAAATTTGCAAGCATTACAGCATCTGTCCCGTAACAAAAACCGTTCGGATTCTGAATAACCCTTATGCCGCTGCCTAAATCCTCAATGCGTTCTTCGTTTTTTATCCCGATTTTCATCGCACACCTCGATTGATTTTATAATAGCATCAACTTTAAGCACATTTATTGATGTAAAGTGCTCAATAGATTTTTTAACCGCTTTTTGCACATCCCGTGCAACATTCTCCATACGTCTTCCCAGGCTTACCGAAAACTCAATAGTTAAAGAAACACCCTCGGATCTTGATTGAGCTGTAGTTTTAAAATACTGCGCTACACCCGGTATTTTTTCGGTTTCAATTTTAGCTAAGGATAAAATAACGTGATTTGAAATATGATATTCACCCAAGTAGCTGTATGTCGGTCTTACAACAGTTTTTTCGGTATGAAAAGTATCCTGCTGGTTTTTTCCGTACTTTAAGAATATCTTTATTTTATCAATAAAATATCCTGAAAAATCTTTTTTAATTTCAAATGTTGGAACAGGTATAACATGCTTTCCCTGCTCTCGTCTTACCCTTTGCGCCGTTGCAATTTCTTCAGGTGTTGCAACATCTTCAATGTGTATATATCGGGATATTTCAGGAAGCTCTAAAGCATTTGCAATATGAGAAATCATTTTTATTGACGTTCCTAAAATAAGAATTTTATCTATTTCGTTTTTCCTTATTGCTTCTTTAACCTCTTTTATATGCTCTTCTTCTGTAAAGAGCGCACGTTTTACACTTGCAATCTTTGTTTTTTCACGTTTTGCTGATTTACCGGCTATAACACTTTTGGCATCGAGCAAAAGTCCGTCATCAATTATATATTTAATTTCATTTTGCTGTGCAACATATAACGAGCGATAGCTTTTACCTGTACCGGTTGTGCCTACAAATCCTATTGTCTGCATAATAATCACCCTTTTTTAAATTTCATGACGACCCTCTAATGCGCGAGTTAAGGTTACTTCATCGGCATACTCTAAATCTCCGCCAACAGGTATGCCGTGAGCTATTCGTGTAACTTTTACACCTAACGGATGTAAAAGTTTAGATACATACATCGCAGTTGCCTCACCCTCGATATTGGGATTGGTTGCCATTATGACTTCTTTTACATTTCCTTTAGAAATTCTGTCTAAAAGCTCTTTCATTTTTAAATCTTCAGGACCGATTCCATCCATCGGAGAAATTGCACCATGAAGCACATGATAAACACCCTTATATTCACGCGTTTTTTCCATCGCCAGAATATCCTTAGGATTTTCAACAACGCAAATTATACTGTGGTCACGTTTTTCACACGAGCATATCTCGCACGGAACACAGTCGGTAAGCGACTGACATTCGGGACAAAAGGTTATCTGGTCTTTTGCCGCTAAAAGCGCCTGCGAAAATCCCTGCACTTCTTCTCTGCTTATACGAAGAATATGATATGCCAACCGTTCTGCTGAGCGCTTGCCTATTCCGGGCATTTTTGCAAATTCTTCAATTAATCTTGCTATCGGCAATGCATACATTTCTTATTCCCCCTCGGGCAAAACCAATGCCCCATATTCTTTTGCGGCAATTTCGCCATATTCGTCTGACCTTACTGCCGGACGTCCCGGATAAAGCTTAACCGCAAGCTCTAATGCATCTAAATCTTTGCTTTTAAAGCAAACCGGCGGTGCTTTTGTTTCTATCAGCTTAGATATAAGACTTTCTGCTTCTTTTTCGTTTTCGATTGATATTTCAAGCATCTGCTTATTTTCACTTATCGCCTGATTTTTAAAATCGTAGAATAAGATTCCGCTAATACCGGTAATGGCTGATACGCTGTGAAAATCAGGCTTAAACGGCTCAATTTGCCACAAAGCTTTGCTTATCGCAGCAGTATATACCGGACTGCCGTTTGCTGTTCCTGTAATAGTACATTTATTACCAACAAATTCGGGAATATAATCAGCAAAATCTTCAGGAGTCATAAATTCAGAAACTGTCGGAAGTGCAAAAAGCGGAACCGATGCAAACTCTTTCATTTGCGATAACACCTCTAATGTGTCATCGGCATTTGTGCCGCCAACAACACCTACAGCATTTACCTCTAAAGCCTGAAGAGTTATAATGGCTTTGGCAGGGTCTATTTCATTTTCAAGCTTAATTTCATCATCAAATGCAAGACCTATGCAAATAGGTAACGGACACGCCTCTTTGGCTGCTAAAACAGCGCATTTTGCCTCGGTAAGATTTGTAAATCCGCCTAAAATTAAAAATGAAACGCCTGCATCATAGCATATTTTTGCGGCATTTAATATTTTGTTATAATACTCATTATAAGTATTCTTTCCGCCATAAAGCGTAAGTCCGCCCTCTACCGGCGAAATACAGCAGGTTGTAAATGCAACCTCACCGGCTGCTTCTACTACCTGTTTTAGTGTGTCTTCGAAACTTTCGCAAACATTAAAATCAGGCGCAAACAATACGTTTGCGCCGCGCTCGGTTTCATCTGAGTAAAATTCGGATAAATTTTCATTATTTGTCGCTCTTGAAGAAAGCAGAAGAATGTTTGAGTCTAAAATTCTTTTTAACTGTTCTTTTGTCATATTTTCCTCCGACTATTCGCTTACTGTCTGATTTAATTTATCAAGCATACTTGTTATTTGTTTTTTACGGCAGATTAAACTGCCCTCTCCGTTTATGCGAACAAGATAGTTTCGCTCATCCCAGTTATTATAGGTAACAACTGTTTTTTCGCCGCTCTTTTTGTGATACGTAACAGTACAATCCGTTTCACCTGCGGCTGCAGTCGATGCGGTAAAGTCATCAAACATTATACCTATAACTGCCTGATATACATTTTTAAACGAATCTTCAGAAACGGGGACAGAATTTATTTTATATGACGCATTATCTTTTTCGCCTTCTATTGTCATTTCATAGTTTTTACCGTTTCCGTTTACGGTAACTTTAGAAACATCTTCAATATTTTCAAGATGTATAAGCTTGTCTACCAACTGCATATAATTATACTCTAAAAACTTAAGCTTTGAATTTTCTATAACATATACAGCCGCACCGTCAGCAGATTTTACATATCTTCCGTTTTCTGTTTCTTTTCCAACAGATATTGTGTATGAGTTTTCTGAATCTGATACTGTATAGACAGCATACGGATTATCCAGACCGTACGGAGCTAAATTCTGCGGATCGTCTTCTGCAACGCTGTCAAATGACAATGATAAAATTGTCGGTACTACATAGTCAAAAAGATTATATTCATTTGCATTTTTAATTACAGGTGATTTCATTTTCCACTCATAAACTTTTTCTTCACCCTCGTTTGTCGGCAACTCATTACGCTCTAAAACTATTTTGTTGCTGCCGCTTTTTTCAATTGTAATTGCCGCAATATCTTCTTCAGCTATGGAATAAAGACTTGCATCGCGAAGCTTATCGAGCGAAAGTGCCAGACTTTCAACACCTGACTGACTTTTAGCATATACCTTGTTATCGCCTGAAAGCATTAAATAGCTAAGACTTCCGTCTGCTGTTTTGTTGCCGATTAATATGCCCTGTGTTGTATTATCTTTAAACAGTATATCGACAACGGCAGTCGGATTATCAAGTCCGTACGGCGAAAAATCAGTCACATTTTCTGCGATAAGCTCTTTTGCAGTTACACTGCTGCACTCATATGCTAAAGTGTTTGCTTTCGACTGGCTGATTTTTATTGTCGGATCGTTATTTACAATCCATTTTTCGCCCTCTGTTGCAACAGTATAGCTTTTGCCGTCTTTGGTAATTGTTATACTTTTAATATTTTCTTTTTCCGTCTTAAACATATCTACTGTTGTTATCGGCTCAAAGCTGGGAGTTGCTTCAAGCTCTTCTTTCGGTTCAGTTTTTAAAAGCACAACAAATGCTGTTGCAAGTACTGCGATAATTGCTAAAATTATTATAATATTTTTAATTGGTTTCATATTTGACCTCCAAAAACATTTATTATAATAATTTTACTACAAATTGCATCTAATTTCAATCTTTATACACATAAAGTCATAAAAAGTTTTTTATTTTTTTAATACCGAGCGCAAAAGTTCTATATCTTCACCTGTTATACACGACATTATAAACAAAACCAGAAGATATATTAAAACCGCACCTGATATCTGACACACAAGAGAAAGTGTTGTAATTTCTGTATAAGGAACAAAGAACATAATTAGTTTAACTGTTGCTACGGATGTTATAATCGCAAAAACAGGCTTTACAATCCGGTTATAGTATTCAATTTTAAAATCAGTAACCTTTATTAATCTGTTAAGGCTTAAAAATCCGTTTAAAAGCTCACAGATAAAAATAACTGCAACAAATCCGCCTATTCCATACTTTGGAATTAATAAACACACCATAATCACGCTCACAAGCGAATCTATGACATTATATTGCATCGAGCTAAGCTGTTGATTAAGTCCTTTTAGCATGCCGTCTACAACAGAATCTAAGTACATAACAATAATGAGCGGCGAAAAGATTTTTAAATACATCCCTGTCTCCTGACTTTTATATATTGCCATTCCCAATTCATTTGAAAAAGCAAAAAATATACCGCTTACACCAATAGCAAAAATTAAGGTGACGTGTAATACCCTTGATATAATATAATGTATTCTGCGCATATTTTTATGTGCATTGCACTCTGCAAGTTCGGGCACTAACAAAAGAGAAAATGATGTTAAAAAAGCTGACGGAAATAATAGCACAGGAAGAACCATACCGTGCACTACCCCATACTTTGCCAATGCGGTTTCTTTTGAATATCCGTACTCGCGCAGTTTAGGCGGTACTAAAATATGCTCTGTTGTTGTATGTGCAGAACGTGCATAACTGCTTATTGCAACAGGCATTGCAATAGATATAAGTCTTTTTAACATTCCTTTTGCAGCAGGCATTTTGCCTTTACACTTTTTTATATCTGCTTTATACAGAATAAACTCATAAAAAAACGACAAAATTTCTGCTATACTTCCGCCTGCAACTATTGCAAGACACGCATATTCGATGCCTTTTGGAGCTAATATACTCAGTCCCATAACAGCAACACTTATACGGATAAACTGTTCAAAAATCTGCGCCGATGCACTTTTTATAACACGTCTTACAGCAGTAAAATAGCCGGTCAAAGTCGCTGATAATGCTATTGGAATAAGACTTACAGATAATGCATACAGCGATTTTACGGTTCGTGCATCAGAAAGAATTATCTCACCTATCGGTTTAGCGAATAAAAACAAGCCTCCTGCGGCAATACTGCCAAAAAACAAACTATAACTCAGGCAGCGTCTTACTGCAAGACGTGCACCACTTGCCGAACCCTTTGCAAGTTCTTCTGTTACCAGTCGGGTTGTTGCAAGATTTATTCCCGAGCTTGCCAGGGTAACTGCAAAGGTGTATACCGACATAACAAGCTGAAAAAGCCCGACGCCGGATGCGCCGAGCTTATTTGAAATATACACATTGAATGAAACGCCCACTGTCCGCATAAAAAGCGAGGTCATAGACAATATGATTGTGTTTAATATAAACTTTTTACCTTTTCGCATGCTTATCCGCCTCCGATACAATATATGAATTAAGGCAGAAAAACATACCCATTTAAGCATATAAAAAGCAGACAGGATTAAGTCCTGTCTGCTCTAAATTTTAATTTGTTAAGGGGCAAAGTGTTTTATAATTTTAGGGGCAAAGTGATTTATAATTTCCCTTTTTCTAAAGGGGTAATAAAATGCTCGTTTTATCACACCTATTTATTTGCCCTAAAATATATCCAAATGCCCTTTCTATGCCTGTTTTAGCAAGATTGTTGCTATAAAAAATCGGATAAAAAAAGACCTCATAGAGCGTTAACTCTACAAGGTCAATTTTATAATTCAGTTTTTCTTTTTTGTTATATTTGGGTTTGCCCCTAAACAATAATTAAATTATTTGTTCATTTCGCTGATTTTTGCCTGTGCAGCTGCCAAACGGGCAATCGGCACACGGAACGGTGAACATGACACATAGTCAAGACCGATTTTGTGGCAGAATTCAACAGAAGACGGGTCGCCGCCGTGCTCACCACAGATACCGATGTGGAGGTTCGGGTTAACCGGCTTACCAAGCTTAATGGACATATCCATCAGCTTACCAACACCTGTCTGGTCGAGTTTTGCAAACGGGTCGTTTTCGAAGATTTTTGTATCATAGTAAGCGTTTAAGAACTTACCTGCATCGTCACGAGAGAAACCGTAAGCCATCTGAGTTAAGTCGTTTGTACCGAAGCAGAAGAAGTCAGCTTCTTTTGCGATTTCGTCAGCTGTTAATGCAGCTCTCGGAATTTCGATCATTGTACCAACCTCGTAAGCAAGCTCTACGCCGGCTGCTGCGATTTCAGCATCTGCAGTTTCAACAACAACCTTCTTAACAAACTTAAGCTCTTTAACGTCGCCAACCAACGGAATCATAATTTCAGGAGCAACCTTCCAGTCAGGATGTGCTTTCTGAACGTTGATAGCAGCACGGATAACAGCTTTTGTCTGCATTTTTGCAATTTCAGGATAGGTAACTGCAAGACGGCAGCCACGATGTCCCATCATCGGGTTGAACTCGTGGAGAGATTCGATAATAGCCTTAATTCTTTCAACAGTTTTGCCCTGAGCATCTGCAAGCTTTTTAATATCTTCTTCAGTTGTAGGAACAAACTCATGAAGCGGCGGGTCTAAGAAACGGATTGTTACAGGGTTGCCCTCTAATGCTTCGTAAATTTTTTCAAAGTCGCCCTGCTGAACAGGAAGAATCTTTTCTAATGCAACCTCTCTTTCTTCAACTGTGTCAGAACAAATCATTTCGCGGAATGCATCAATTCTGTCGCCTTCAAAGAACATATGCTCTGTACGGCAAAGACCGATACCTTCAGCACCTAACTCACGAGCTTTTTTAGCGTCAGCCGGAGTATCTGCGTTTGTTCTAACTTTAAGAGTTCTGTATTTGTCAGCCCATGCCATAATTCTGCCAAACTCACCCGAGATAGATGCGTCAACAGTCGGAATTAAGCCGTCATAAATAGCACCGGTAGAACCGTCAAGAGAAATAAGGTCTCCTTCATGGTATTCTTTACCTGCTAATACAAACTTTTTGTTTTCTTCGTCCATAACGATTTCTGAGCAGCCTGATACACAGCAAGTACCCATACCACGAGCAACAACGGCTGCGTGAGATGTCATACCGCCACGAACTGTTAAGATACCCTGAGCAGCTTTCATACCCTCGATATCTTCAGGAGATGTTTCTAAACGAACGAGAACAACTTTTTCGCCTCTTTCGTTCCACTCTTTTGCATCCTCGGCAGTAAATACGATTTTACCGCAAGCAGCACCCGGAGATGCAGCTAATGCACGACCGATAGGAGCTGCAGTTTTAAGAGCTGCAGCATCGAACTGCGGATGAAGAAGTGTATCTAAGTTTCTCGGGTCAATCATTGCAACTGCTTTTTCTTCACTAATCATACCTTCGTCAACTAAGTCACAAGCGATTTTTAAAGCAGCCTTAGCTGTTCTTTTACCGTTACGGGTCTGAAGCATATAAAGTTTCTTATCTTCGATAGTAAACTCCATATCCTGCATATCTCTGTAATGGTTTTCGAGTTTAGAACAGATACCGATGAACTCTTCGTATACTTCAGGCATAACCTCTTTAAGCTGGTCAATTTTCTGAGGTGTACGAACGCCGGCAACAACGTCTTCACCCTGAGCGTTCATTAAGAACTCACCCATAAGGTGTTTTTCACCTGTTGCAGGGTCACGGGTAAATGCAACACCTGTACCCGATGTTTCGCCCATGTTACCGAATGCCATCATCTGAACGTTAACAGCGGTACCCCAAGAATAAGGAATATCGTTGTCACGGCGGTATACGTTAGCACGTGGGTTGTCCCATGAACGGAATACTGCTTTAACAGCTTCCATAAGCTGTTCTTTCGGGTCTGTCGGGAAGTCAGAACCGATTTTGCCTTTATATTCAGCTTTAAACTGATTTGCAAG
This sequence comes from Clostridia bacterium, assembly GCA_017546245.1. Lineage (GTDB taxonomy): Bacteria > Bacillota > Clostridia > UBA1381 > UBA9506 > RGIG1666. The sequence goes on from JAFYXI010000003.1 coordinate 40,179, forward strand.
CTCTTTAAGGTCGTCAGCAGTAAGCTCAACGTCCTGAGTAACACCTTTTTCTTCTTTCATCTTGTCGATGAGCTCTTCGAAGTATTTTTTACCTACTTCCATAACAACGTCAGAGAACATCTGAATAAATCTTCTGTAGCAGTCCCAAGCCCAACGCGGATTGCCTGATTTTTCAGCCAATACGTTTACAACTTCTTCGTTAAGACCGAGGTTTAAGATTGTATCCATCATACCCGGCATTGATGCTCTTGCACCTGAACGAACAGAAACCAAAAGCGGATTTTCTTTATCACCAAATTTTTTGCCGGTGATTTTTTCCATGTCTGTGATAGCAACCATAATCTGATCCATGATTTCGTCATTGATCTTTCTGCCATCTTCATAGTACTGTGTACATGCTTCAGTTGAAATTGTGAAGCCCTGCGGTACAGGCAGACCAAGCTTTGTCATTTCAGCAAGGTTAGCACCTTTACCACCTAACAGATTTCTCATATCTGCATTGCCTTCGCTAAACAGATATACATACTTTTTACCCATCAATGAAACCTCCTATATCTTTTGTTCGGATTTAAATTTTAAACCCTTACATTTTTAACAAAATTTTGATGTTCACGAGGACACCACAGTATATTATACCATATAATTACAAAAAAGCAATTATTTTTTTTATTTTTTAGCTTTTTTCGTATAATTTATTATTTTTGCAAATTTATGGAATTTTATACCTTTGTTAATTTTGCAAATGCGCCCATAAGATTTTTAGTGCCTGCATCATCAAAAGCAATTTCTATTCTAACATCGTTACCCTCTGGAGTTACCGATAAAATCATACCCTTTCCGAACTTGCGGTGAGTTACCACATCGCCCGGTGCAAAATCAACATTAACCGGTTTTGAACGAACGTCAAAGGCTTTTTTGTTAAATATATCATTAAACAATGCCTGCTTGCTTGGTTTTGATGAACTGTCAATTTCGTGAGCAGTTTCATTCTTCTGTGCAATTACATTAGTAAATTCTTCAGGAATTTCACCTAAAAACCTTGACGGATTAGAATATTGCGAACCGCCGTAAAGATTTCTTCTTAGTGCATAAGATATTGTAAGATGCTTTTTAGCTCGCGTTATGCCCACATAGCACAATCTGCGTTCTTCTTCAATTTCTTCTGACGAGAACATTGAACGGCTGCTGGGAAATAACCCCTCCTCCATTCCGCACAAAAATACATTGCCAAATTCCAGACCTTTCGCACTGTGCAAGGTCATTAATACAACAGTATCTGCGTTTTCGTCATAGTTATCAATATCAGACACAAGCGAGGTTCGCTCTAAAAATTCGGCAAGAGTTGGTTCGTCAGCATCTTTTTCGTACTCGAATGCCGAAGAAATAAACTCACCGATATTTTCTAATCTTGTCTGATTTTCTACGCTGGCGTCTAACATAAGCATCGCACGGTATCCGCTTAATTCTAAAATGTTTTCAAGAATCGCCGACGGAAGTGCCTCTTTTGACATTGCCTGAATATTTCTGATTAAAGTTGTAAAGCCTTTTAACTTGTCAGAAATTTTCACCAAATCAGGAATTTCTTCTGCCATTTCCATAGCAGCAAACATACTTATTTCTCTTTCTGACGCCACCTGAGCAATTTTTTCTATCGAGGTTGTTCCTATTTTTCGGCTCGGCTCGTTTACAACACGAATTAAACTGATGTTGTCATTTGGATTATAAACCAAACGCAGATATGCCAAAACATCTTTAACTTCTTTTCGGTCATAGAATCTTAAGCCTGCCAAAACTCTGTAAGGAATATTGTATCCGCTGAGCGTTGTTTCGATTATACGCGATTGTGCGTTTGTTCGGTATAAAATTGCACAGTCAGAATATTTGCCGCCATTTGCAGTCGCAAGATTTATTTGCTTTGCTATGTATTCAGCCTCTTCATACTCGTTGGGAGCGCCGAATACGTCTATTTTTTCTCCGTCACCGTTATCAGTCCAGAGATTTTTGCCCTTTCTTCCCATATTATTTGCAATAACGTGGTTTGCCGCATTTAAAATATTCTGCGTTGAACGATAATTCTGTTCGAGCTTTATTAGCTTTGCTCCTGAAAACTCTTTTTCAAAATCTAAAATATTATTGATGTTTGCTCCGCGAAATTTATATATACTCTGGTCGTCATCACCAACGACACAAATATTTTCTCTGCCGGCTGCCAACATACTCGTAAGCATATACTGTGAATTGTTTGTATCCTGATACTCGTCAACAAAAATATATTTAAATTTGTTCTGATAGTATTTAAGCGCCTCTTCTTCCATAGAAAGCACCTTTACGCTCAGCATAATAATATCGTCAAAATCTAATGCATTTGCCTCTTTTAAACGTTTTTGATACAGCTTATACACTTCTCCGACTTTAGACTTTCTGAAATCGCCCTCAAATACCTCACAAAATGAATCAGGCTCCATTAAATCGTCTTTTGCTGAAGATATTTCTGCCATAACACCTTTAACAGGGAAATATTTTTCATCCATATCCAGTTCTTTCAGGCATCTTTTAACCAGAGTTTTCTGGTCTGCGGTATCATATATTACAAAATCGCTGCTATATCCTAAAAGGTGGATATTTTTACGCAGAATTTTCATACAGCAGGCATGGAAGGTATGTATCCACATTCCGTCTGCCGCCTCGCCGATTAACCCCTCTATTCTCTCTTTCATTTCGTTTGCCGCTTTGTTTGTAAACGTAATGGCAAGTATTTCATAAGGACGAGCTAAAGCTTGTTCTAATATGTACGCAATTTTATTTACAACAACTGTTGTTTTGCCCGAGCCTGCACCTGCTAAAATTAAAATCGGTCCGTCGGTTGTTAAAATCGCCTCTTTTTGTTTATCGTTAAACCTGTCTAAGTTCATAGCTCCTCCTCAATTATTTTCTTCATTGTATCCAATGCTCGCTCAGAAATTTTTGTGTATCTTTCTTTTTTATTTTTAACACGATAATCGAGCGAATCTATAATGCCGAAATTAATATTCATTGGCTGAAAATCTTTACCTTCAAAAGCCGAAACGTGCTTAGCAAGTGCCCCCGTTGCAGTTAGTGAAGGAAATATTAAAGGCTCTTTTCCCAAGACCTTGCGTGCCGCACTTATACCTGCAACAATGCCTGACGATGCAGACTCAACATAGCCCTCAACACCGGTAATCTGACCTGCAAAATAAAGTCCGGGTCTTTTTATAACCTCGTATGATGCATTTAAAAAACCGGGTGAATGCAAAAATGTATTTCTGTGCATAACACCGTATCTTACAATATCCATATTTTCAAGTCCGGGAATCATTGAAAAAACTCTTTTTTGTTCACCAAATTTTAAATGTGTCTGAAAACCCACCATATTAAAAAGCGTGCCGTCTTTATCATCCTGACGAAGCTGAACAACTGCATAATACTGCTTACCTGTTTCGGGATGCTCTAAGCCTACGGGTTTTAACGGACCAAATGTAAGGGTATCTTCTCCTCTTTTTGCCATAACCTCTACCGGCATACAGCCCTCGAAAACCTTTTGATTTTCGAACTCGTGCAGTTCTGCCGTTTCGGCATTTATAAGCTCGTTATAAAAACGCAAATATTCTTCTTTTGTCATAGGACAGTTGATATAATCTGCTGTTCCTCTGTCGTATCTTGCTTTTCTGTATGTCTTTTCGCGGTCTATTGATTCATAAGTAACAATCGGTGCTGCAGCATCAAAAAAGTAAAGCTGATTGCCGCCGCAAAGCTCTTTTATGCTTTCTGATAAAGCATCTGATGTAAGCGGTCCTGATGCTACAATAACAATTCCGTCTTCAGGAATTTTTGTTATTTCTTCGTGTATAACATTAATTTTAGGATTATTTTCGATTTTTTCAGTCATCATCTTGGCAAACCCTACACGGTCAACAGCTAAAGCTCCGCCCGCAGGTACACGGGTGGCATCTGCACACTCTGTAACCAAAGAGCCTAAAAGGCGCATTTCGGCTTTTAAAAGACCTGCACCGTTTTCTAAGGTATCGGCTCTTAACGAATTTGAGCATACCAATTCACCCAACGCATCTAAAGAGTGCGCAGGAGTTTTTTTATCCGGCTTCATTTCATATAAATCTACATCTATTCCATATTTTGCAAGCTGCCACGCCGCTTCGCATCCGGCAAGCCCTCCGCCAATTACAGTTACTTTCATTTGTTCCATCCTTTTGTATGTTATTTTAAATATCTTTAATTAATGCCGCCGCATATTTATCAATAAGATATACAGGCCTATAGGCAAGTTTTGATTGTCTCAGTCCGGCAAGCCCCATATCTTCTTCACGGTTAATATATTTATACTCGCTCCATTCGTGTTCACAAAACTGTTGATTTATTGCGTTAAACACGCCGCGAATTGAACTGTTTCCAAACTCTAAATGTGCTAAAACAGTATCACTTGTTACAGGCTCTGCAAAGGATACCGCCTCTAATTGCCCATCAATTTTAATACCGCCGCCACTAACTCCCAAGTCAGAAAAATTATCAATTACCTTATAGGTTGCGCCGCGTGCATTATCGCCGCTGTCAGCATCCTGCTTTTCTTCTGTCCAGCGCTCAAACAGTTTTTTGCACTCAGGCATATCATTTTCTGTAAGCTTTACATATTCAAAATTATAATTATTTTTAAAGTAATTTAAGTGATTTCGCTTTTGATGAAGCTTTTTACCGCTTAGCGTTATAAGCTTTTCTGTTTCGTAGACATAATCAGAATTATCTCTGTCGTAAATAAACTCAAACTTACCCGGGCAAAGCTCTTCTAATTCTTCTTTCATCCACTCGGATAAGTTACGAAATAGCGGCCTTGCGCCCTCACCTTTTAAATATTCGCAAATTTGCTTTATTGCTTCTTTTTTATCCCCTGAACCGATAGGATATGAAACCATCGGCGGATTCTTTCTGAATTGGAAAAACAGCACCATACAGCCGCAGACCTCGGCATAGGTAATGGCACCGTTTCCTTCCCACATAAACATATTTGTAAAATTGTATGTTGAATTATCGATATTCGAAAAATATCGCGAAAAAACGTCTTTATCATTTAACGTTATTCTCTTACGTTCTATCATACCTGCTCCTTTAGCTAAACACTATAATCTGATAAAAGCTCCATTGCACCCTTTATTATATCGTCATCAAGTTTTACATCACAAAAATGCTCATAAGCGTATACTGCCTGTAATACAAACATACCAAGCCCATTAAGAATTTTTGCACCACGTTTTTGTGATTCTTCTAAAAATACCGTTTTTTTAGGATTATAAATCAAATCACAGCAAACGGTTTCTTCATTAATCATACCCATATGCTCGCTAAAAGGATTTTCACTCTCATACGGATGCATACCAAGCGGTGTTGTGTTTATTATAATATCATATTCATCTTGCTTATCAAGCTCATAAAAAATACTACAATCAGAATGTTTTGTAACTATTTCGCCAATAGTTTCGGCTCTTTTTTTAGTTTTTGCAAAAAAGGTTATTGACTCTATTTCCTTTTTAGCCAGTTTATATGCAACCCCACGAGCTGCACCGCCGGCACCAAGCATCAGAACCTTTTTACCTTTTAAATCGCCAACAACATCTTCAAGAGATTTAACAAACGCATCTCCATCGGTATTATAGCCGTACCATTTTCCGTCACGGTTTACTATTGTGTTAACCGCCTCCATTATTTCTGCCTCGGGGTCTATAAAATCTATACATTTCATTATATCTATTTTATATGGTGCAGTTATATTAAAACCACGGGCATCCATTTTAGTCAGTGCCTCAACTATTGGTTTTAAAGCTTCTGCCGATTCTATCTCAAAAGCAAGATACGACATATCTTTGCCTGTTTTTTCAATAAAATAACTGTGTATTTTTGGAGATAATGTATGAGCCAAAGGCTTGCCAAAAACGCCTAAAAGCTTTGTATCTTTAGTTGTGTTCATATTTACACGTCCTTAGATTTTCTTTTTTTGTCTTTAGTCTTTTTATCTTTAACAGGAGCTATAAAGCTGACTATTTTTCCTACCGTAAACATAATCGAGTTGCAGTTCATAAGAGCTATTCCCTTACCGAATGCTTTTCCGCCTACGGTTAGTGCCGCAACAACACCTGCTAAAATAACAGACAAAATAAATTCGTCACTTTCAGGCATCATAACGTGCAGCATAGCAACAATTGCGCCCGATGCACTACCTGAAACAATGCCCGAAATATCACCGATAACGTCATTACAAAAGTTACCCACCTTATCGGCATTTCTGATTAAACGTATAGTTTCTTTTGCTCCGCGCACCTTGCGTGAACTGAGCGAATGAAACGGAACCTCTGATGCCGCTGTTACAGCTGTTCCGACAATATCAAAAATAATTCCGATTAAAACAAAGCCGATTAAAATCATAAATGCCCATATAATATTTACCTTACTCATAAGACCTGCCTGAAGCATTTGCATTATACAGGATATGAAAAATGTCCAGATAATAATTTTTACTATCCAGCTGTAGCTGACTTTGCGCCATGAGGTATTATTTGACCTTACTTTAATTTTTGTATTCTGTTTCCCCGCGTCTGCGTCCAAAACATTCACCAAGCCTTTCATAAACTTTACATAAGTATAAAATACGGTTCGCTAAAAAGCGAACCTTAAAACTTAAAAATAACATATTATTATGTACCCTATGTAAGGGGGTGGTAATGCAAAAGGTTAATTTTACGGTTTAGGTTCGGTAGGATTTCCCGATGCGCAACCGATTCGTCGCCAAACCGGCGGTTTCCCTTTAAACGCAGCCTGCCGGATTTCTCCTGACAGAACCGAATCGCCACTTAAGTCCGTACTGCAATCCCTAAAGCACCTCAAAAGAACAGCCTAGAGGTTTTCCCAAACAGTCAAACTCGTTCTTAGCCTCTTTTGCAACTATGGTTTCAAGCAGCGATAACGCAAAACCTTTGGCCGAAGATTTTGTGCCTGATCCGCTATCCACCATACCCACTCAAGGCAGGCTACACTGCACACAGCGCGCCTTAATCGCAAGCCACAGGCTATGTCTTAAATTAAGACCGTTTGCTATTAGCAAACTGCGAAGAATTTGCACCGCAACGCAGGTTTAATCCTGTTTCGTACCTCGTTACGTCTTGTTCGGCAAAAAGCCTTATCAAGAGCATGCAAAAGCACAAGAACAGGTCTCCACGGAAAAGGGGTCGCATCCGCATGCCATTGCAGACTGCCCCTAAACCTTAACTCCCAGCACCAACCCCCGACTGGGCGTCGAAAGCAAGCACCAGGAACTTCATCGATATGCCCTTCAACGGATTTTTAGGCCCGTCCTGGGAACGAGAAGCACTGACTAGGATACTGCACCACCATATGTTATTTTAACATAAATTTTTAAAATAGTAAATTGCGAGTAAATCACATTGTAAACCAAGATTTACAATTTTTAGCCATTTTATTCGATTTTTTAAGTTTATCTCTTTCATTCTCGGTTTTTCTTCATTTTTAAAGGGTATATATAATAACCGAAACTAAAATACCCACCAATGCTCCTGCAAATACCTGAAGCGGTGTGTGACCTAATAATTCTTTAAGTCTTTTGCCGGTAACCTCTAAGTTTTCGTTACCGAAGTTTTCAATAATTTTATTTAATATTTCTGCTTGCTGACCTGCTGCACGTCTTACGCCCGATGCGTCGTACATAACAACAAACGATACCACGATACATATAGCAAATGCAGCTGATGCCAGTCCCTCTTCATATCCGACAGAGGTAGTAAGTGCAATAACAAACGCAGAATGTGAGCTTGGCATTCCACCCGAGCCTACAAAACGGCGAACATCAAATTTTTTGTCTTTCATTAAAACAAATATAACCTTTAAAAATTGTGCCGCAAACCAACCTATGAGTGCCGCAATAATCATTTTGTTAGAAAACAGTTCTTCAAAAAAATTCAAATCATTTTCCCCCAACATTAATTTGGTTTTTATCAGTTGTCCCTTTTTAAAAGATAATCTGCAAGTTCTTCTAAAAACTTAGCTTTATTACCATAAGCCTTTAAGCATTCTTTTGCTTTTTTGGTGTAATCATCAAGCATTTGCTTTGATTTTTCTAATCCGTAAAGGCTTACGAATGTAGTTTTTTCGTTTATTTCATCTCCGCCCGTCATTTTGCCGAGAATGTCGCTGTCGCCTTCTACGTCTAATATATCGTCTTTAATCTGAAATGCCAGACCTAAATTTTTAGCATATTCACCAAGATTGTTTATATCCTCATCTGCCGCCCCACCTGCAATTGCACCTAGCTTAGCTGCCGCTATTATAAGTGCACCTGTTTTGTTAAGGTGAAGCGCATCTAAAGTCTTTTCGTCAACCTTTTTGCCCTCTGATTCTATATCTATTACCTGTCCGCCTATCATACCTTCTGTACCGCCGGCTGTGGCAAGAACATCAATTTCTCGCAGAGTTTGCTCAGGCGAAAGCTCTGAAAACTTTACAGATATTTCAAACGCTTTGGTTAAAAGTGCATCACCTGCCAGCACAGCCATTGCCTCGCCGTAAAACTTATGATTTGTAGGCTTGCCGCGACGCAAATCGTCATTATCCATACACGGCAAATCGTCGTGTATAAGCGAATAGGTATGTATCATCTCTAAGGCGCACGCAAACGGCAATACCTTTTTGCCGCTGCCAAAAAGCTCGGCACAAGCTAAAGCCAGTACAGGTCTTATTCTTTTTCCGCCTGCAAACAAGCTGTATGCCATTGCATCGTATATAGTTTTTTGATAATTATCTGCCTTTTCAAAATATTTTTCTAAAGCAAGGCTTACCGTTTCTATTTTTCGGCCAAACTCTTCTTTAAACAAAAATATCAACCCCCAAAATCTATTTAATCATTTAAACCATCAAATTCTTCTTCGTTTATTTCACCATCTTCATTCTGCAAAAGAACAGTAACCTTTTGCTGCGCTTTATTGAGCATCGACTGACAGCTTTTCGAAAGCTTAATGCCCTGCTCAAACAATTTAAGCGATTCATCAAGGGTTGTTTCGCCGTTTTCGAGTGCCGATACTATGCCCTCTAACTCGTTAATACTTTGCTCAAAGCTTTTTGCTTTTGCCATAATTACCCCTCCTGCAAACCTAAAATTGATGCATTTTCACGCATATAATAAAACAAATACTGCTGTGCAATTCCTGCGTATTTTCCAAAGCTTTTTTGGGCAAATTCTGCCGCTTCTTTGGCTGTGTATTCTTTATTATATAATGTATGCAAAACCCGTCTTACCCATACATCGACAGGAAATGCCTCTTCTTTGGCAAATCCGAAAAGTGCGATGCAATCGGCAACCTTTGGTCCTACACATTTTATTTTCATAAGCTCGGCTTTTAAAGATATATAGTCTAAACCATAAATTTCGTCAAGGTTTATTTCGCCCGAATTAACTTTTTTAATTGCATCTATTAAATATTCATCTCTGTATCCTGCACAAAGCGGTGCTAAATCGCCTTTTTCTATTCCATAAAGCTCAGACGGATTCGGAAATGCATAGTATGTATCCGAAAATGCCGAAACACTCTTGCCAAACAAACGGCAAAAGGTTTCGATTATTTTTTTAATTCTGGGAATGTTGTTGTTTGACGATATTATAAAGGATAAAAGAGTTTCCCACGGGTCTTGCTTTAATATTCTTATACCGCCGCCAAAGCTGATTGCTTTATCCATAACTCCGCCGTCTGACAGTATGCTTTTTGCCGCTTTATAATCTTTTTTTAAATCAAAATAATCATTCCACAAGCTGTCAAATTCATTTTGGTCGGTGTTTTCAAAAACAATTTCTTCGCCTTTTTGACTAACTTTAAGCACACGTCCGTTTGCAACGCCTATGTAAGAATTTTCGCCAATTGCATTCCATCTGAAGCATTGACCGCATTCAAAAATCTGTTTGGCATCAAAATCTTCAAACGAAAATTTTATCAATCTTTCCATTCGGCTTCCTCTCTTCCGGTAAGCTCACCGTCTTCTTTAAGATTCATAAAATTATTGTGTCTTAACGATTCATATAAAACAATCGCAACAGAATTTGATAAATTAAGCGAGCGGTTGCCCTCTGCCATAGGGATTCTTATTGCGCTGTCATAGTTTTCTGCAATAAGATTTTCAGGAAGTCCTCTTGTTTCCTTGCCAAAAACAAGATAGTCACCATCTTTATAATCAGGCTCATCGTATCTTAATTTTGCTTTTGTTGTGGCAAAATAAAAATTACCGCTGTTTTTTTCAAAGAAATCCTTAAGATTTTCATAATAACGAATATCTAAATCGTACCAGTAATCAAGCCCTGCACGCTTTAATTTTTTGTCATCAATTGTAAAGCCCATAGGCTTTACAATATGCAAAACACTACCAGTAGCCTTGCAGGTTCGTGCAATGTTGCCTGTATTTTGCGGTATTTCAGGCTCGACTAATACAATATTCATTGCCATTTGTAACTCTCCTCTATTTTTCCGATGCTATGTTATTAACAAAGCGTTCTATTCGCTCTAATGCTTGATTTATGCTTTTTATGCTATATGCATATGAACAACGTATAAAACCTTCACCACTTTTTCCAAAAGCACAACCTGGAACTACTGCCACTTTTTCACTATACAAAAGCTTTTCGCTGAATTCCTCTGAGCTAAGTCCGGTTGAGGTAATTTGAGGAAATACATAAAAAGCACCCTCTGGCTCAAAACAATTAAGACCCATTTGATTAAAGCCATCAACTATTAATCTTCTGCGAATGTTATACTCTCCACGCATATTCTCAATGTCAGTATCGCCATTTTTAAGTGCCTCAATTGCTGCATATTGGCTAGTTGTAGGCGAACTCATTATTGCGTACTGATGAATTTTAAGCATTGTTTTCATAATTTCGCGTGGTCCTACTGCAAATCCTAAACGCCATCCTGTCATTGCGTAAGATTTTGAAAATCCATTTACAACTATAGTTCGCTCTTTCATACCGTCAATATTTGCAATAGAAATATGTTCACGTCCATAAGTAAGCTCTGAATATATTTCATCAGATAGTATCATTATATTTGTTCCGCGCAAAACCTTGGCTATTTCTTCTAGGTCATCGCGAGTCATAATTCCACCGGTAGGATTGTTTGGATAAGGTAAAACAAGAAGCTTAGTTTTTGGTGTTATTGCGGCTTTAAGCTGCTGGGCAGTAAGCTTAAACTTATTTTCTACCGTCGTTACAATCGGCACAGGCACCCCACCCGCTAAGAGCGTACAAGGCTTGTAGCACACAAAGCTTGGCTCAGGAATTAAAACCTCGTCACCGGGATTAATTAACGAACGAACGCACAAATCTATCGCTTCACTGCCGCCGACTGTAACTATAACCTCATCTTCGGGTATGTATGATAAATTAAGTCTTCTTTCTAAATAATTTACAATTTCACGGCGTAGTTCAATTAAACCTGCGTTAGATGTGTAATGCGTATATCCACGTTCTAATGCCTTAATGCCGTTATTTCTTATATGCCACGGTGTGACAAAGTCAGGCTCGCCCACACCTAAAGATATTGCATCTTTCATTTCACTTACTATATCAAAAAATTTTCTTATGCCAGAAGGCTCTATGCTTTTTGCTTTTTCTGAAAGCAGGGTATTATAATTCACAGGGATATCACCTCACGAGGGTCTTTAATATTTTCACCGGCTATTATTCCATCGACCTTATATTTTTTTAACACAAAATGTGTAGCCGTGCTTAAAACCTCCTCCATTGGAGCAAGCTTTTCTCCGACAAAAAGGGCGACTTCTTTTAATGTTTTTCCCTCTACCAATACCCAAATATCAAATCCGCCTGACATTAAAAATACAGACGAAACCTCTTCATATTGTTCAATTTCTTTTGCTACTTTATCAAAGCCTTCGTTGAGTTTTGGCGTAACCTTAAGCTCAATCATAGCCGAAACAAGCTCATTTTCGCATTTATCCCAGTCAACAATAGCTTTATATCCTAAAATGGTTTTGTTTTCTTCGTATTGTTTAATACTGGCGGCGGCCTCTGCCTCACTAATTCCTAACATAACCGCTATCTGTTTAGCAGTAAGTGTTGCATCTTTTTCGAGTAATGATAAAATTGATTTCATTTTTTCCTTCCTTTCATAATCTTTATCAATATTTTCTTAACCTATCGCAACAAAATTAGTTGAAATAAAGTCAGATTGTCATTAATTACTTTTCTTCGTCGTCATCTAAAATACAGCCGTGTACATACTCCCAGAAATCATCAACGCATTCGCTGTTTTTTGTTGAAAACGGAATTAAAATATCTCCGTCCTGCAAGTCAAGAGTTTCGATAATTAATTCTAAATTTTCTTCAAGCTTAGTTTTCGAAATTTTATCGCATTTAGTAGCAAAAACAACTGCATATTCACAGTGTTGTCTTATCCATTTCATCATATTTACGTCATCAATACTTGGCTTATGTCTTGAATCGACAAGCAGAATAACCTGATTAAGCTGATGACGGCTGTTGATGTATTCACCAATGCGGTCTCCCCACTTTTTAATTTCATCGTGAGATTTTGCCGCATAGCCGTATCCGGGCAAGTCAACCAATGTTAATTTATCATCAATATTAAAGAAATTAATTGTGGCAGTTTTACCCGGTGTTGCACTTACCCTTGCAAAGTTGCGTCGGTTTAACACCTTGTTAATAAGCGAGGATTTACCAACATTTGAACGTCCCACCAGAGCAATCTCCGGAACGGTGGTATTAGGATATTGCACCTTTTTAACCGCCGAAATTATAAGTTCAACCTTATTTGTATTCAGTTTCATACAAATCCCTCCGCTTTTATAAAAGTGTTTCTTTTAAAACCTCGTCCATCGTCGATACCAAAACTATATCAACATTATCCTTTACAACCTGTTCTAAATCGTCAATATCTTTTTTGTTATCAATTGGAATTAAAACTTTTTTAATGCCTGCCTTATAGGCTGCCAGAGTTTTTTCTCTTAATCCGCCAATCGGCAAAACTCTGCCTCGCAAGGTGATTTCACCGGTCATTGCAACCTCGTGATTAACCTTCTTTTTACTTAGTGCAGATGCTAAAGCCGTTGCAATGGTTATGCCTGCAGAAGGTCCGTCTTTCGGGGTTGCACCCTCGGGAACGTGAATGTGAATGTCGGTATTTTTATAAAATTCATCGTCAATTGAAAGCTTTTTGGTATTAGCTCTTATATAGCTTATTGCTGCTTTTGCAGACTCCTGCATAACATCGCCAAGTTGACCTGTAAGCTCTAACTTGCCGCTGCCCTGCATAACATTAACCTCTACAGAGAGTGTATCTCCGCCCACCTGAGTCCAGGCAAGGCCGGTTACTACACCGATTTCGTTTTTCTTAGAAGAATTATCGGCAGTAAATATACGCTTACCCAAAAAGTCTTCAAGATTTTTTGCCGTAACCTTGATTTGTTCTTCGTTTTCTGCCTCTGATATTTTAAGTGCAGCCTTTCGGCACAGCTTGCCCATTTTTCTTTCTAAAGAACGCACACCTGCTTCTTTTGTGTATCCCTCAATAACTGCACGGATTGCACTATCGCTAACCTTTAGCTGTTTTGCCAATAAACCGTGATTTTTAAGCTGTTTTGGCAACAAATGTTTTTTGCAGATATTAAATTTTTCTTCTGATGTATAGCCGGAAATTTCTACAATTTCCATTCTGTCTAATAACGGTCTCGGAACTGTATCTAAGGTGTTTGCCGTTGCTATAAACAGAACTTTTGAAAGGTCAAAATCCACCTCTAAATAATGGTCACGGAATTTGCTGTTTTGCTCACCGTCTAAAACCTCGAGCATAGCAGATGCCGGGTCACCGCGAAAATCGTTGCTCATTTTGTCAATTTCATCAAAGAGCATAAGAGGATTATTTGATTTTGCCTGTTTTAAAGCATTTATAATACGACCGGGCATTGCACCGATATAGGTTTTTCTGTGTCCTCTTATTTCTGCCTCGTCACGCACGCCGCCTAATGATATGCGCACATAGTTTTTGCCCATGCTTTCGGCTATTGAATGTGCTATTGAGGTTTTACCCACCCCCGGAGGTCCGACCAAGCAAAGAATCGGTCCTGACAGAGTTCCTGTAAGCTTTTTAACTGCAAGATATTCTAATATGCGTTCTTTAATTTTTTCAAGACCGTAGTGGTCACGCTCTAAAACCTTTCTTGCCTCTGATAAATCGAGCTTATCTTCTGTAGAAATCGCCCAGGGCAAGTCGCAAATCCAGCTTACATAATTGCGGATAACGTTAGCCTCGGGATTTCCGTATGGCATTTTTTGCATACGGTCAAGCTCAAGCTCGCATTTTTCGACTACATCTTTGGGAGCACCCGATTTTTCGAGCTTTTCTTTATACTCTTTTATTTCAAGACCTATGCCGTCTTTATCGCCAAGCTCTTCCTGAATGATTTTCATTTGCTCACGCAAAAAGTATTCCTTTTGATTTTGCTCAATATTTTCTTTAACCTTGCGGTTAATTTCGTTATCAAGCTCTAAAATTTCTGTTTCGCGCACTAAAATTGTAATCAGCTTTTCCATACGCTCAACAACCGAGAATGTATTTAAAATATCCTGTTTGTCTTTTAATTTAATCTGCAAATTTGATGCAACCGAATCACTAAAAGCACTTGGCTCGTCAATTGCCTCTAAAGCCAGTACTGCCTCAGGTCCTATTTTAGTATTGTTTGCGCAATATGCCTGAAATTCTGAAATAACACGCCGCTCTAACGCTTCGCGCTTAGCGTCGCTTATAAGATGGTCGTCTAAGCATTCATATTCGCTTACCGCCGCTTTAAAATACGGCTCGCTTTTAATTAAAAGGTCTAATTTAGCGCGTTCTAAGCCTTCAACCAGCACCCTGACCATTCCGCTAGGCAGTTTAACGACCTGTTTTATAAGGCAGATTGTACCCACCTTTTCTACATCATCAAACGCAGGATTTTCAACAGTTATATCCTTTTGCATAGTTAAAAATGCACGACGGTCACCTGCCATTGCCTCATCGAGTGCTGCAATGGATTTTTCTCTGACCATATCAAAATGCACCAAAGCACCCGGAAAAACAATTAACCCTCTTATTGCAATCATAGGCAAATCGCAGGTGCGCTTCATAATTAATTCACTCATATATTTTCTCCTTTGGGTGAAATGCTTTTATTTTTCTTTATTATACATCTCATTAAAATTATACAATACCTGAGCTATTTCTCCACGTGTAATGTATCTGTCCATATTATCGGTATTGATATTGTTAAGTAACATAATTTTTTCATTTTCTCCGCATAAATTACCTAATGCGTTTACAAGCTCATTTACGGTAATCTTTTCATACGGTCGGAATTTATTCTCTTCAAGCTCAAATATTCCTTCAGTAATGCAAATGCCGATAAACGAGCTTCCCCAATGATTATTAGTTACATCTGAACAGCTAAAACGAAACGTGTTGCACTCGTAGTCAAACAATCTGCAAATCATTGCCGCAGCTTCGCTTCTGTTAGCATTGTTATCAGGTTTAAACGTTTTATCCTCATCCCCTTCTACTGTGCCATTATAATACATCGACACAATTGCATCAAAATATGGATTATCTTTATAAATATCTGTTATATAATTATTAACCATAATTGTTGTATCGTTATACCACTTTGTTTCTTCGTCAAAGATTTTAGCAACATCTTCGATTGATATATACATTACACCATTTTTAATAAACGGACAATTTATGTCATACCTTTCATACAATTCATCATTGCTACTGTATTCAAGTTCGCTCTTACCATATTTAAAACCCACCTGCAGCATATCTTTTTGAAGATATATCGTCTCATTTACTGTGTCTGATTTAATTTCAAACCCAAGATAATTTAGAACTTCTTCTGTAACATACATTGTATTATTTTCAATAACAGGTGCATTTAAAAGTTCAATTTTTTCATCGCAAAATACTGCATTGTTATCGTCCGCTGTTAATATTAACATATTTCTTTCAGGCTTGCTGACACGATTTACAAATTCAGCATATTTGTCAGATTTAGGATTAAAATTTTCATCCCATACGAAAAATTTAACCCTATCAGCCTTGTAAAAATCAACAGGATAATCAAAATGATAATATTGTTCATATACATACGGCTCAATTTTATCAGCCTTTTGGCTTAAAATATGAAGAAGTTTATTATCCTCGTTATATAATGCGCAATATAAATTCATTCCGTTTATTGTAAAATCGCTTAAATTCCCCAAATAAACATCACCATAATTTTCCCGCGCATTAAGGCTTATGGGATATTCGGGATAAAAAGGCTCGTAGTTAAGCTTTAAATCTGAATAATTTTGATTATTTTCAAATTTAAGATACGAGCTTTTATATGTGCTTTCGCTGTCACTTACATAGTAGCAATAATTTCCCAAATTACCGCACACCCCTAAAATATACTTATCCATCAAGCACGGAACTTTAATTTCAAATTTCATATCATCATCAATTAATTGACGCAGATAAATTTTTCTGCCACGAATACTGTAACCCGATACTCTTACAGTATATCTGCCATTATCAAGGGGACTTATTACCGTTCCGCTTATTTTATTGCATTTTAGAAAACAAATATCTATTTCTTCGTCCGATGCATAGACTAAGGTATAAACATTAGCTACAGACAAGCCATCGACATTGTAATATCCGTATGGGAAAACTCTGTCATCACCCGTTATGTTTATTACAGAAACACAACCATAGAAAATTGCATCTATATTTGTCGTTATTTTTCCTTGACTTTCGCCTTTTTTTATTAATGGTTCATCACTTAAATACATACCATAATCTTCAAAAATGATTATGCCGTATATATCATTATTTGCCGTTAATCCATCAGGCATATAAAAATTAACCGAAAAAGGTACTTTTTCTGCACTATCTGTAGTTATATCAAGCTTGTTTCTATCAGTTATACGATAACTGTTTGAATAGGCTTGGTAATCAGCATCAAAATCGAACAAAATATCAACATATTTATCCGAATCGGCATCTATAACTTCTGTTTCTATAAAATAGTATACCCGGCTTTCGTTTTCAGGTATATTTACAGTTTTTGATGCACAAGTAGGCATTGCGTTTTTGCCGTTACGCAACAATATGTTTACATCCACACCGCCTTTGGAAGCAACTTCACCCTCGGGCAATGATATATTTCCGTTCATCACTACATGTTCGCTGTCGGTTATCCATAAATATACAGCGTTATTTTCAATATAATATTCATACGAAATTGCCTGAGCTATTGCCTTTAGCGAAACATAATATTTTTCATTTCTAACAATTGCAGTCTTAACATAACCAAGTGAAATATCTGCCGCTTGGATTCCGTCAAAATTAAGCTGCAAGGTTTTCTTAGAACACATACTTGAAGAATATCTGTAAAAAGCTTGCTCTTCATATCCTCCCAAACCATTATTCAATTCCTGATTCCAAGTATCTAACACTTCTATTGTCGCATTTATAGTCAATTCGTTTTCTCTTCCATAGGCATCTTCAGAAAAAACAACAAGCATAAAATCTCCGTCATCTTTTACCTTGAGAATATATTTAAGATTCAGCTTACTTAAATCGTCAACAGAAATAAAATATTCGTCATTTTCGCATATTAATTCATCAGATAAATTAACAAGCTCACCTCTGTTATAAATGCTCATACCGGCAATTTGTTGTTCAGCCGATACATTAAGGCAACCAAAAAGTAACATAAGAAAAAAAACTACAACACTGCTTTTAAAAAACATTTTCATACCTTTTCCTCCTTTTCGGCAAACCTGTTAAATAAATTTATCCGATAAATTATTTAACAATTTTATAAAATGCCCTGCCGGTTACAGACAGGACAGATTATATTTATTTTATTTTCCACGGATTTTCGTTTTTGTAAACTAAAAATTCGCATATTCCTTCGAATTTATTATTGAGTAAATCTGATAAATATTCGCAGAATATTATCTCTGCCTCGTAATGCGGAACCTCGATAAGACAGCGACTGTTTTCATATGCATATCGCGCGTGATGATATTTTAAGTCGCCTGATATATATACATCTGCGCCCATAGAATATGCGCTAAATATAAGGTCTGCTCCACCGCCGTTGCAAGCCGCAACAGTTTTTACGGGCATATTTTCATCGCCAACATATCTTACAGAGTTAATTTTAAGACTTTTTTTTATTCTGTCAATCAAGTCGCCAAAGGTAATTTCTTCATCAAGCTTAGCTATTCTGCCGATACCGTCAGGGAACTCGCCCTCAAGGCTGTCGTATGCCGATACCTTGCAGGCAGCTTTTAAAAAGTAGTCACCAAGTCCGCCCGATACCGAATCAAAGTTTGTATGCATGGCATAAAGGCTTATATCATTTTTAATAAGATTATAAACCGTTCTGCCAAGCGGGTTTTCTTTGGTTATTGATTTGGCAGGCTTAAACAAAAGCGGATGGTGCGAAATAACAAGCTCTGCACCGTTTTCAGCTGCAAAAGCCGCAACCTTTTCGTCGGTATCAAGTGATATAACGACCTTAGAAACACTTGCCTCTTTATCGCCCACCATTAAGCCTACGTTATCATAATCTTCTGCTAAGTGCTTAGGGGCAAGCTCTTCTAAATATTTTATAATCTCATTAACAGCTATCATTTACCGCACTCCTTTTGCACATTATAAAGCTCATTTAAAAGCATTTCGACATATTTAAGCTTTTCTTTTGTTTCTTCACGGTTTGATGCTTTAAGTCCTGCAAGCATTTTTTCAAATTCGCCGATACGAAGTTTTATAAGCTCGTCTGTTAGGCTAATCTTATTTTTTACAAGATACGGACTTATGTAGTAATCAACCTCACGCAGAGCCTGCATTTTACCTTGCTCTGCGCATATTATCTGATAGATTTTGTTATCCTCTTTTGCAAGAGCTTCACATGTGATTACGAATCCGTTTTTTACAAGATATTTTCTAAGCTCTTCTGTAGCGGTCATAGGTTGCAGAACAAATCTTGTATTTTTCCACAAATCGTGCCTTGCGTCTAATATTTCGCTTATCAGTATGCCGCCCATTCCTGCAATAACAACTTCGTCTGCCTCGCCCTGCTCAAGCTTTTTAAGACCGTCTGAAAGACGTGTAGTTATTTTATCATCCATACCGAATTTTAAAATATTGTCTTTAGCGCGGCTGATTGGTCCTTCATTAATATCCATTGCATAGGCTTTTTTTATAATTCCCTTTTGCATAAGGTATATAGGAATATATGCGTGGTCTGTTCCGATATCAGCAATCGCGCTGCCCACACTTACGCAATCAGCAATTGCCAAAAGCCTGGGAGTCATATTTTTTTCTGCATTCATCATTTGGTCTCGTGATTCTTTTTTCTTATTTCTGCACGCTTGATTTTACCGCCCAGGGTTTTCGGAAGTTCGTCAACGAACTCGATAATTCTCGGATATTTATAAGGTGCAGTAACACGTTTTACATGATCCTGAAGCTCTTTTTTAAGCTCTTCACTCGGCTGATAGCCTCTTGCCAAAACAATAGTAGCTTTAACAACCTGACCACGAATCGGGTCCGGTGCTGCGGTTATTGCACATTCTACAACAGACGGATGCTCAATAAGTGCACTTTCAACCTCGAAAGGTCCTACACGGTAACCTGAGCACTTAATAACATCGTCGCTTCGGCCTACAAACCAGTAGTATCCGTCGCTGTCGCGCCAAGCAACGTCACCTGTATCGTAGTATTTGCCGCCCAAATTATCTTTAGTCATCTCTTCATCAAGATAATATCCGGTAAACAAGCCGGTCGGCAGACCTTTATCAATATCCATAACAACTATACGGCCTTCTTCACCATCTTCGCAGCAATTACCGTCATCATCAACAATCTGAATGTTATAAAGCGGTGAAGGTTTGCCCATCGAACCGGGTTTTGGCTCGTACCACCCAAAGTTTGCAAGCATTACTGTCGATTCTGTCTGACCGAAGCCCTCACGGATGTTATGACCTGTAAGGCGTTTCCATTGATTGTATACTTCCGGGTTTAAAGGCTCGCCAGCCAAGCACCATTCCTGAACGCACGAAAGGTCATATTTTGATACATCTTCCTGCAGCATAAAACGATACATAGTCGTTGGTGCGCAGAAAGTTGTTACTTTATACTTAGTGATTTTATCAAGCAGATTTATCGGAACAAACTTGTCCATATCGTATGCAAAAATAGTTGCACCGCAAATCCATTGACCGTAAATTTTACCCCAGCCGAATTTTGCCCATCCTGAATCGGATACGCTCATATGGAGCTTGTTGTTCTGAACTCTTTGCCAGTATTTAGCTGTTACAACGTGACCTAAAGGATAAGAGAAATTATGACGTACCATTTTAGGCATACCGGTTGTTCCTGATGTGAAATAAACCAGCATAATATCGTCAACCTTTGTTG
The DNA here is from genome assembly GCA_017546245.1 of Clostridia bacterium. Lineage (GTDB taxonomy): Bacteria > Bacillota > Clostridia > UBA1381 > UBA9506 > RGIG1666. Next base: position 60,743 of record JAFYXI010000003.1, read on the forward strand.
CCTTTTCGCCCTGCGGTCTTTCGTATGTATCAGGAAACTTCATTATTTCTTCTTCAAAATAAAGCCAGCCCTCTCGTTTTTCGGCAACCATAATTTTGTGCTCAATTGACGGTGCGTCAGCAAGCGACTGCTCAACCTGAGATATTACGAAATCGTCATTTACGCATACAACAGCATTAATTTTAGCTGCATTTGCACGGTATACAATATCCTTTTTGGTAAGCTGAAGTGTACCCGGAATTAAAATCGCACCGATTTTATGAAGCGCTGCTGCACAAATCCAGTATTCCCATCTTCTGCGCAAAATAAGCATAACTACCGAGCCTTTATGTATACCCAGGCTTTCAAAAAAGTTTGCCGTTCTGGCTGACAGCTTGCTTATATCGGTAAAAGTAAATCTTTTTTCTTCGTCGTGGTCGTTGCACCATACTAAAGCCGGTTTATTTGGCTCTTCTTTCGCCCAACCGTCAACAATGTCGAATCCAAAGTTAAAATCGCGAGGTACGTTTACCTTATAATTTTCTTTAAAATCCTTGTATGAGTCAAAATCTGTTCGGGGTAAGTATTTATCTAACAACATAATGTTCATTCCTGCCTTAATTTTAAAAATTTATTCAGCAATTACTGTAAGAAATTTTGCTTTTTTATCGCCTACGCATTTTTGTCCATGAGGATGTGTAGGATTAAAGTATATTGAGTCGCCCTCGTTTAGAATATGTTCGCCGTCATCAAAAAGAACGCACACAGTACCTTCTAAAACATAGTTAAACTCTTGTCCGGGATGTGTTACCAAATCAGGATTACTCTCTGACGGGTCAAGAGTAACCAAAAGAGGCTGCATAATTTTTCGGTTAAATCTGAATGCCAGATCTTCGAATCTGTATCCGGGATAGCGGTCAATGCTTTTTCCGGCATCTTTTTTAACAATGTGATAAGTGTCAAGCTTGGCTCTGACACCGGTAATTATTTCTGTAAAATCGACGCCGAATTTATTTGCAATTTCATAAATTATACTTATAGGCACATTTTCGCCGCTTTCTTCATAATCGACGTAGGTTTTAATATCAATTCCCAGTTCTTCTGCCAGTTGCTCCTGCGTATATCCGCAAGCTTCGCGCAGACCTTTTATTCTTTCTGCAATTTCATTTATTTCCTTTGTCATAGCAGTCATTCCTTTCTTAAAACGACTTTAAGCCGATGCTACAATAGTATATTAATTATATCATAATTCGCCAAATATATATTCTATCACAAAACTGCAAATTTGTCTATTAATTTCATAAAATTTATCAGAAAATAAAAAAACAAAAACGAGATGCCTTGCGGCATCTCGCATAATTGCACAAAACTTATTCGCTGAAATTGGACTCAACCAAATTTTCGAGCGCATCAATTGCATCCTTCTCATCTAAGCCGTCTGCGATAATCGTAATTTCAGTTCCTTTGGTAATACCCAAAGAAAGTACGCCAAGCAGGCTTTTTGCATTTACTCTGCGTTCGTCTTTTTCAACCCAAATGCTAGCTTTAAACTCGTTTGATTTTTGTATAAAAAACGTAGCGGGTCTGGCGTGAAGCCCCACCTGATTCTGAACTACAATAGCTTTTGATACCATCAATACCGCTCCTTCTTAATTATCCAAATAACTATAAAGCAATTATCCATATACTATAGAATACTAAATTTTTGTCATTATGTCAATATAAAAATTAAATATTTGTAAATTTTTCACGAAAAAATTCTTAACTTTGGATAATTAAAATTCAAATTTTCCATCAAAATAATCGAAAATTTCGTCGATTTTTATTGTAACCTGTTCCATCGTGTCGCGGTCACGAACTGTAACTGTACCTTTTTCTACACTGTCAAAATCGTAGGTTAAGCAGTACGGAGTTCCGATTTCGTCCTGACGGCGATAACGTTTTCCTATGCTTCCTGCGTCGTCAAATTCGCAGTTGTATTTTTTAGAAAGCTTTTCAAACACTTCTAAAGCACCTTCACTCAACTTTTTAGAAAGCGGCAATACAGCAATTTTAACAGGTGCTAAAGCCGGATGGAATCTTAACACAACTCGGCTGTCAGCATCTCCCACCTGCTCTTCGTCGTATGCATCAACCAAGAACGCAAGTGTTACACGGTCAGCACCAAGTGACGGTTCGATACAATACGGAATGTATTTTTCGTTTGTAACAGGATCCATATATTCAAAGTTTTCGCCCGAATGAGCAGCGTGCTGTTTTAAGTCAAAGTCAGTACGGTCTGCAATACCCCAAAGTTCGCCCCAACCGAACGGGAATAAAAATTCAACGTCTGTTGTTGCATTAGAATAGTGAGACAGTTCCTCCTGTGAATGGTCACGGAATTTAAGATTTTCTTCTTTAAGACCCAAAGCTAAAAGCCATTCTTTACAGAATGCCTTCCAGTATTCAAACCATTTAAGGTCTTCGCCCGGTGCGCAGAAAAATTCAAGCTCCATCTGCTCAAACTCACGGGTACGGAAAGTAAAGTTACCCGGTGTTATTTCGTTACGGAAAGATTTACCAATCTGACCAATACCGAACGGAACTTTTTTACGGGTTGTGCGCTGAACATTTTTAAAGTTAACAAAAATACCCTGCGCGGTTTCAGGACGCATAAAAAGCTCAGAAGAGCTGTCTTCTGTTACACCCTGGAAGGTTTTAAACATAAGATTAAACTTTCTTATATCGGTAAAGTTAGATTTGCCGCATTTTGGACAAGCTACTCCGTTTTCTTTAATAAACTCTACCATTTTTTCGTCGCTCCAGCCGTCAACTACGACTGTTTCGCCTTTATCGTGCATAAAATCTTCGATAAGCTTATCTGCGCGATGACGGGCTTTACACTCTTTACAATCCATAAGCGGATCAGAAAAACCGCCAACGTGACCTGATGCAACCCATGTCTGCGGATTCATTAAAATTGCAGCATCCAGACCAACGTTATAAGGACTTTCCTGCACGAACTTTTTCCACCAAGCACGTTTAACGTTATTTTTAAGCTCTACGCCCAAAGGACCATAGTCCCAGGTATTTGCAAGACCGCCGTATATTTCAGAGCCTGAATATACAAAGCCGCGACCTTTACACAAGGATACTATTTTTTCCATTGTTTTATCTGTATTGTTCATATGTACACCCCTAATTTATAGTCTTATTATAATATATAGTTATTCTTACGATTTGTCAAGTGTTTAAGCTAAAATTAATTTAGCTGCACTGGCTTTAAATACAAAAACAGACGGGTTTTGCCCGTCTGTATTAGTTTTTAATGGAATCATTTATTGACATATTCTTTAACTAAAACCTCTAAAAGTTCATCACGTTCAACCTTACGGATTAAAGAACGTGCATTATTGTGACTTGTTATATAAGTCGGGTCACCGGATAATATATATCCAACCATCTGGCTTACCGGATTATAGCCCTTTTCTTCAAGTGCAGCATAAACCGAGGTTATTATAGTTTTAATATACTCTTCTCTGCTGATTCCAAACTGAAATTTTTGTGTTTCGTAATTTTCCATAATAACTTCGCCGCCTTTCTTAAATGGTTCAGTTATCATTATACAATATTTATCTTATATATGCAAGCATCAAAATATTAAAAAAATATTACAGCCAATTAAAATAAGCTAAGCAATTTTGCTATATTTGTTGTTAAAAAACAAATAAAAAGACCGGATAGTGTCGGAATTATAAATGCTAACGCAGTCCATTTTAAGCTTTTTGTTTCTTTTTTAATTGTCATTAAGGTTGTTGCACAAGGAAAATGCATAAGCATAAAAAGTATTACATTTATGCTTGTTAAAAGCGTCCAGCCGTTATCTGAAAAAATAGTTCTTATTACTTCTGCCCCTGCCGCATCAGAAAGCACATTTTGTGCTGAATAACTCATAATCATAAGCGGTACGACTATTTCGTTTGCAGGTATGCCTAATATGAACGACAGTAAAATATAGCCGTCAAAACCAAAAAAATTTGCAAACGGATTCAAAAAATCTGCTGTATGATTTAAAATACTAACGCCGCCTACATTCAAGTTTGCCATAAGCCATATTAAAATGCCGGCAGGTGCTGCTGTCATAACTGCACGACCTAAAACAAATAATGTTCTGTCTAAAATTGAACGAACAACAACATCACCTATTTTTGGTTTTCGATACGGCGGCAATTCGAGTATAAAATGTGACGGCATTCCTTTTAAAACTGTCATACTTAAAAGTTTTGACATAAAAAGAGTCATTAAAACTCCCAATATAATCGTAGCCAATACCACAAATGCTGATATAAATGACCTTGCAAACGGCATTGCTCCTGCTCTGATAAACGCAGATGAAATAAGGATTATAGCCGAGAATCTGCCGTTACACGGAACAAAATTATTTGTAAGTATTGCAATTATCCGCTCTCTGGGTGAATCAATTATTTTACACCCGGTAACTCCCACCGCATTACAGCCAAAGCCCATGCAGGTTGTCAATGCCTGTTTGCCGTGAGCACAGGCTCGGTGAAAGCTATTATCAAGGTTAAATGCAATTCTGGGAAGAAATCCGACATCCTCTAAAAGTGTAAAAAGCGGAAAAAATATTGCCATAGGCGGAAGCATAACCGACACCACCCACGTTAATGTGCGATACATTCCGTCTATAAAAACTCCTTTAATCCACCAAGGAGTATTTAAGCTGGCAAAACCTTTTATTATAATTTTTTCAAGCTCTGAAAACACATCTGAAAGCAGCTTTGACGGATAATTTGCGCCGACTATTGTTATCCATAAAACAATTGCCAAAAACAAAAGCATTATTGGTATACCCCATCTTTTTGAGGTGATAACCGCATCAATTTTTCTGTCACGCAGATTAGGATTATCGCATTCAAAGCTGATGCACTTTTCTGCAATATCGCGAGCCATTTTGTTGTGCTTTTCTATAGCAGATTCATTTTTTTCTGAGATTGCTGTATCACAGGATTTGCCAAATTGTCTTGCGCAAGTCGTATCAGAAACAGCATCAAGCAGTTTTTCAATTCCCTCACCGGTTTTGGCACTTGTTGCAACAACGGGAATACCCAGCATTTCGCTCATTTTATCAATATTTATATGTATTCCTTTGTTGCGCGCCTCGTCTATTAAGTTAATGCACAATACCACATTGGAGGTTATTTCAAGTATCTGAAATGTTAGATTCAAGTTTCTTTCAAGTGCAGTTGCATCTGCAACGACCACGACCGTTTCGTGATTACCTTCTTTTATATATTCGCCAGCCGCTGCCTCGTCGTGCGAGCGCGCAAGCATTGAATATGTCCCCGGAAGGTCTACCAAAACATAGTTTTCGCCATTGTGTTTATAACGCCCATATGCGTTTTCAACTGTTTTACCCGTCCAGTTGCCCGTATGCTGTTTTAAGCCTGTTATATAGTTAAAAACTGTACTTTTGCCAACATTTGGGTTGCCGGCAAGTGCAATTATGTGCTCATCTTTTTTTACTGCCAAAGCCTCTGTTTTTTTATTTTTCACTCTTTTGCCACCTCCACCTCGATTGCAGAAGCGGTATCTGACCTTAGTGCAATTAATGCACCTTTTATTTCATATGCTGTCGGCTCTCCTGACGGAGCTTTTAAAACCGGTTTTATTTGTTCGCCCTCAATCATCCCAAACTCCATTAATCTTCTTTTTATATCATCAGGTGAATTTATGCCGACAATTTTTACAATTTGCCCCGACGATACCTGATTTAAATACATAGCTTTCACCTCTATAAAATCACTGTTATAACAGTATATGAGGTAAAAGTATATTTGGTGAGATGTAGATAAAATGAAAACCCACACCAATTTTAGTGATGTGGGCTGTTTTTTATAATTTATATTCAAACAATCCGTGTTTGTTGCAGTAAACATAGAACTTTCCTCTGAACATTTTAGGAAAACGAACTGCCGATTCCTGTTCAGGATACATACGCACCATTAAAACTCTGTCAAAGCCAACATATGCAACAAAACTTATAAAATGCTCTTTTGTCATTTCATGATTTAATTCAATATAAAAGTCATTTTCTATTTCTGAAATGTTTATTGAATGTTTTCCGTCTGTCTGCTCTATCATCAAAGGCTCAAGCGGTTTGCCGCAACAGATAACATCGCACTCTCCCGTGCCTTGCATAACACTACCACAATTAGGACATACATAAAACTTTGTTTTTCTTATGTTGCCAGACTCTTTTTTATTCTGAACTAAATTACCGTTTAACAATACCCTTTCGCTCACGCCTAAAATATCGGCTAACATAGGCAATACCGAAACATCAGGAAATCCGTTACCCGTTTCCCATTTAGAAACGGTTTTTGGTAAAATGCCGAGCATATCAGCCACTTGTTTTTGCGTCATCCCTTTAGCTTTTCTTAAACCACAAAGAAGTTTTCCGTTTTTATTTAAATCCATTTTTCTCACCTCTGTAATTTAAGTATAAAATAACAATGCAAATTTTGCAATCCACGATTAGTACATATTTTATTCACGCAAAAACCCTCTTAGGGTTCAAGTCCCTGGCAAATAAAAAACAGAGTCACCCAAAAGGGTAACTCTGTTTTTGGTGCGGCTGAAGGGACTTGAACCCCCACGGTTTCCCGCCAGAACCTAAATCTGGTGCGTCTGCCAATTCCGCCACAGCCGCGCAACAAAAGCTATTATAGCACGATGCGACTGTTTTGTCAAGCAAACTGACACTATTCTTTACCATTAAATCTAAAAAATATAAAAACCAAATTCAAATTCCTTATCATAAAATCTGTATTTTTCCATTTTTCGAAACATCAATGCATCTCTCAAAATACACAAAACGCCAGTCACCGTTTAACAGCTCATAATACGAAATTTTTATTATATCGCATTCTAAAGCTTTTTCTAATGTTTCATTAATATAGGTCATATTGGTCTTCAGGAAGTTTTTTCAAGAAGCTCAGGACAAGCGGTGCTGAAATGAAAAACGCAAACACATCTGCTATTGCCTGTGCCGATTGAACTCCGAAAAGTCCGAAAAATTCAGTTAGTATCAATAAAATAGGTATAAACAATATTCCGCTTCTCAGCATTGACAAAAATGTTGCCTTTTTATTCTCCCCAATACTCTGAAAAAGCATATTCGAGCAAATTGTAAGCGGATGGAAAAACAGTGCCAAAAGCTGCAGCTTAAGACTAAGCGTGCCTATATCAATAACCGTTGGATCATCACGGAATATTCCTATCAAGTGATTTGAAAACAGCAATCCTATCACAACAAGCACACCGAGCAGCACCTCTCCTGCACCAAAGGTAAAGAAAAATGCTTTTTTAACTCTTGAATATATCTTTGCTCCGTAATTAAACGACGCCACAGGCTGAAAGCCCTGACCTATACCAAGTCCCACCGCAAATATAAAGAATGATATTCTGTTTACAATAGACATTGCCGCAACAGCAGCATCTCCGCCTACTCCGCCTGCCAAGTTGTTAAGCGTCATGGTAGCAATGCTGTTTAATCCCTGACGGCAAAGACTAGGAAATCCCGTTGCCATAATCTCAAATATTCCTTTAGGATTTTCTTTTATAAATTTCACACTAAGCTTACTTAATGTTTTTCCTCTTAAAAACATAGACAGCAAAATTAAAAATCCTACCGCCTGCGAAATAGCAGTCGACAGCCCTGCACCCGCTATACCCATATCAAAACCAAATATAAGTATAGGATCGAAAATTATATTTAAAATTCCGCCAATGGTAAGACCAATCATAGCAAAAAATGCCTTGCCCTCATATCTTAAAATATTATTTAATGCAAAGCTTGTCATCGTAAGCGGAGCTGCAATAAGAATATATATTCCATATCCCTTCGCATACGGAAGAATAGTCTCTGTACTGCCAAGTAATTTCATAAGCGGTTCTATAAATATAAGACCTAAAATACTAATCAACGCACCTGAACAAAGGCACGCCGCAACGCTTAAAGATGCAAAAATGCTTGCGCTGTGAGAATCTTTCTGCCCCAGCTTTCGTGCAATTATGCTCCCTGCTCCGTGTCCGAACATAAAACCAAATGCCTGAATAATCGCCATCAGGCCAAATACAACACCGACCGCACCGCTGGCGCTGTTGCCAAGCTCACTTACAAAATAAGTGTCTGCCATATTATAGATATTCGTAACCAGCATACTGATGGTTGTGGGAATACCTAATGTAATTATAAGCTTTGGGATAGGCCATGTGGTCATTTTTTCGTATTGATTTATTTCCTTGTTCTGTCTCATTTTTTCATCTCTTTTCATAGTTATAAGGATTTTGTATACAAACATTTCTCGCAACAGTTCATATAATATGCTTTTATTTGTAACGGCGTAAGATTTATCCTTCTATATTATGACTGTTTTGTAATCCCGGCATTGTTATAAAGTACGCAATCACCAGTGTAATAATACTTAAGCTCCAGCCAATAGGCCATATCAGATACAAAAAGGTAAGGCTTGGATAAAGCGGAAATATCCAATAAACCCAAACAAAACGTATAAGACACATAAATACCAAAGTTGCTATTGTAGGTATAATTGGTTTGCCCATACCTCTTAATGTTCCGCACATAACCTCATTAATTCCGCATATAAAATATGTACTTGAAATAATAATCATTTTTTGGCAGGAATACTCAATTACAGCAGAAGTCGCAGACATTAATGACGAAAGCTGTCTGCTGAAAATTGCCGAAAGCGAACCAAAGCCTGCTCCGAAAATGGTAGTAATAAATACAGCATACATAATTGTTTTTTTGGTTCTGTCAAAATTTCTTGCACCTATATTCTGTGCAACATAAGGCATAGCAGCAAGCGAAGTAGCACACGAAATATGATAAAGTATTCCGTCAAACTGATTGGCAATAGAAACTCCCGTAGTTGCATCAGAACCAAAGCTGTTAACAGCTGTGACAATTACAGCATTCGCTAACGAATATAATGCCGTCTGCAAGCCTGTCGGAATACCAATATATAACATTGATTAAGCTCTGAAGCATAAAGTCTGAATCTGCTCCACTCGAATTTTGTTTTATGTTCATTTCTAAGCAATGCCCAAAAAGCAAGTCCGCTCATTACAGTATTAGAAACAATTGTTGCAATTCCGACACCGGCTACCGTCGTATTTAACGCAGTAATGCAGAAATAATTAAGGATTGCTTTTATCGCACCGCCTATAAACAAAAAATATAAAGGCTGCTTTGTGTTTCCGCCTGCTCGCAGTATTGATGCACAGAAATTATAAAGCAGCAGCATCGGAGCACCAAGAAAATATAGTCTGAAATACAAAACCGCCTTGTCAATTAAAGCTTCGGGACAGTTTATTAATTTCAAAAACACCTCTGCTAAGCTTACTCCTATTATAAGGAGAATGCCTCCGCCCGCAACAGAAAACAAAACTGCTGTGCCAATAGTTTTTTCGGTTTTTTCTTTATCTCCGCATCCGATGCATTTAGCAACTACAACATTTGCCCCCGTTGAAACACCTATAAAAAGTCCTGTACACAACGAAATAAGAGTTGAACAAGTGCCTACAGCACCAACCGCTGTGTCATTTGTAAACCTTCCTAAAATCGTCATATCTATAATATTGAACATATTTTGCATAACGTTCATTATCATAATCGGTATAGCAAGCGAAATTAACCCTTTAAAAATTGAGCCTGACAGCATGTCAACATTGCCTTTTTTTAACATATTAATTTTCCTTTCTATGTCAATCATTTATGCACTTTTACGGATTGCGAGGCATAAGGTTTAGATGCAACCAATTTTCAAGTGAAGCTCGTGTTAAGCTAGAACTAAAAAATATTATATCAGCATATGATCTAGGTATATTAAATTCCCAAGCTGATTGCACCGTATAAATGTTCTGCATAACATTCAAACCCATCATCATTTGGATGTAATCTCAAGTCAGCAAAAAATTTTTCTTCTTTTGGGACAAAATCTATGCCTGAAATTACCGTAATATTTTCAATACCCTTTACAGCATTTTTTATATTCTTTTCAACATCCCCAAAGCTACCAAATATTCTATATTCATCCTTATCCTTTCTCCATATTGGCGTAATTGCGAATATTTTAGCTTGAGGATAATTTTGCGATATGTTTGTGTAAAAATCTTTACACTTATTTTTAAAAGTTTCTTGATCTACGCCACTCCAATCATTTGTACCATATGCCACAGTTATATAATCAGGCATAAATGAATCCTGAAGTTTTGCTAGTTCAGGAAAAAATCGTTCCCCACCTATTGCCTTATTAAATTCCTCAGCATTAAGCATATTAGCAAGTTTCGCCACATAACGCTTAGAAGGACGCAACGCATCATACCCATGCGTTATTGAATCACCATATGCTATCAATTTCTTTTTAGGCTTTACCACCTTTACAAAAGCATTATCGTCGATAGAAATCTCTTCGATTAATGTTTTAACCGACCAGGGAAGATGAACGCATACAGTTTTTTCACCTTCACCCAATTGAAACTTTTTTGAAAAATCACCCAAAGGAAATTCCATCTGTGTATAATTTTGTGGTAACTCAATATCAGAAAAATTATCAATATAACCTATAGGCTTTCCATCCACAAAAATATCAGCTGAAAAATATTTTCGCGAAGACGAAATCATTGTTTTTAACTTTAGGAATAAAGTTTTGCTATCCGTTTTAAATGAAAATTTAATTCCTGCTGTAGAAAAAGTCTTATTATAAAAATCCTGATTTGTTACTTTATACAACTCTTCCTGCTCCTGTGTAAATCGTTTCAAAGAAATCATGCCATCTTCTTCCTTAACAAGAACAGCACCCGTTGTAATTTCTTTAATTTGATTAAAACTTAATTTCATAATATCACCTTTCTCTTTTGTCAATATTCGACATATTCATATTCCTCACATTAAATTAGAAGCATAATCTTCTGACCGATGTTTTATTCTTGCGCAAGTTCAATAAAATCTTCAGGTGTCGGAGCAGTAACTGAAATTTTTTCCCCGGTTACGGGATGAATAAAAGTTATTCTTTGACAATGAAGCCTTGTTCTTTCCCCAGTCTGCGCCGCTCCATACATGCTGTCCCCATAAATCGGGTGACCTATATAACTCATATGCACTCTTAACTGATGAGTTCTGCCGGTAATGGGAAAAAGCTTTATTAAAGAAAGTTTATCTGTTTTTTTAATTAACTCATATTCTGTCACAGCTTCTTTTCCGTCTTCGGAAACACATCTTAATATTTTTCTTTCCTCTTTCTTTATGATAGGTGCGCAAATACGTCCTTTAAAAGGCTCGGGTATTCCGTTTACAACTGCAATATATTCTTTTTTAATTTTTCCGTTTTTTATATCCTCACCCATCAATGCCGCTGCCCACGGATTTTTTGCAATAAGAACAACGCCCGAGGTTTCGCGGTCAAGCCGCGTTATTATATGAACAATCTCGCCGTTAGCCATATAATACATCACGGCATTTAAAAGAGTGTCGTTTATGTGAATTCTCGAAGGATGCACAGGCATTGTACCCGGCTTATTGACAACGAGAATATCCTCATCCTCCCAAATAACATCTAAAGGAATGTTGACGGGAATAATATTTTCTGCATTTTTTCCTTTTATATTGACAACAAGAATATCTCCTCTGCTTACCTTATCAATTACATCTGCATGGGCATCGTTTAACATAATTCCGTTTTTATCTCTTTTTAACTGTTTCATTAAAGCATCCGATATTTTAAACTGATTTTTAAGAACACAGTCTATTTTTTGCCCGTGCATTACAGAATTAATTTCAACACTTAATACCCTTCCCATATTAACAATAACCCTTTCGGCAATGTATAGTCTTTTCCGTCTGTCAATTATACCATTTCAGACATCAAAGCGCAATACAAAACATTACTTTTTAATTTTTTTGTTACACAAATATATTTATATTTTGTGGATAAAATATTGTTGACAATAAACAACTTTTTTGCTATAATGAATATCGGAGACTCGGCTTTTGTGGAAAGTCTGAAAGGGAGAATGCGTCATAGACTGAAAGCGCATTTGAGATGAGTAGTAAGTTTGGGAACACTCCGTTTTAATTTATAACTGAATAAAAAAGCGGACGCGGATAAGCGTCAATGCGGGTGGCACCGCGGGTTAAATATTTTGTTTACTCGTCCCGGAAATATATGAAAATATATTTCCGGGGCTTTTATTTTTTAAGTATATTATTGTAGGAGGAATATATCATGTATAGAACTCTATATTGTAACGACATACGTGATGAACACATCGGCAAAACCGTTCAGCTTGCCGGCTGGGTGGATGTTGTCCGTGACCATGGCGGTGTTATTTTCATCGACCTTCGTGATCACACAGGCGTAACTCAGGTTGTTGTTCACGATGAATCTTTGGTAAAAGAGGTTAACCGCGAAACAGTTATTTCTGTAAGCGGTATTGTCAGCAAACGCGCACCCGAAACCGTGAATGACAAAATCGAAACCGGTAACGTAGAACTGGTTGCCGACAGCCTTGATGTTCTGGGAAAAAGTTTAAACAAGCTTCCTTTCGATGTTCGTGCTTCACGTTCGAGCAAGGATGAGCTTCGTTTAAAATACCGTTATTTAGATCTGCGTAATCCTAAAAACCACGATAATCTGGTAAAACGTACCCAAATTATACGACATTTAAGAAACAAAATGGAAGAAAAAGGCTTTTTGGATATGCAGACACCTATTCTGACTGCCTCTTCACCGGAAGGTGCAAGAGATTTCTTAGTTCCAAGCCGTAAGCATCCGGGTAAGTTCTATGCTCTGCCTCAGGCACCTCAGCAGTTTAAGCAGCTTTTGATGGTATCAGGCTTTGACAGATATTTTCAGGTTGCGCCCTGCTTCCGTGATGAGGATGCCCGCGCTGACCGTTCTCCCGGCGAGTTCTATCAGTTAGACTTTGAAATGGCTTTCGCTACACAGGAAGAAGTTTTAGAGGTTTGTGAAGATTTAATCTATGATACCTTTAAAACCTTCTCTGATAAAAAAATTACTCCTAAGCCATTCCGTCGCATTACCTATGCTGATGCGATGATGACCTACGGCTCTGATAAGCCTGATTTAAGAAACCCATTAATTATCTGCGATTTAACAGCATTCTTTGAAGGAGTTGACTTCCCTGCTTTTAAAGGTAAGCCGGTGCGCGGTATTGTGGCAGGCTGTCAGGGTAAATCAAAAAAATTCTTTGAAGATTCGTTAAAATATGCCACCTCTGCCGAGGTTGGTCTGGGCGGTCTTGGCTATATCACCTTAAAAGAAGGTGTGTTTGCAGGCCCAATTGCCAAGTTCTTAAGCGATGCGCAAAAAGAAGAAATTATCACCTTAACCGGTGTTAAAGAGGGCGAAACCCTGTTCTTTATCTGCGACGATAAAAAGAACGACACCGAGAAAAAAGCCGGCTTAATCCGTACCTGGTTAGCAAAGAAAGAACAGCTTGACTTAATTGATGAAGACGCTTTCGAATTCTGCTTCGTAGTAGACTTTCCTATGTACGAAAACGATGAAGAAACCGGCGAAACCATCTTCACTCATAACCCGTTCTCTATGCCTCAGGGCGGTATGGAGGCTCTGCTCACCAAAGACCCGACAGAGGTTCTTGCTTATCAGTACGACTTGGTTGGTAACGGTATTGAGCTTGCATCCGGTGCTGTTCGTAACCACGATATAAGCATAATGAAAAAAGCCTTTGAAATTGCAGGCTACTCTGAAGATGAACTAAAGAGCCGATTCAGCGCACTTTATACTGCATTCCAATACGGTGCACCGCCTCATGCAGGTATGGCACCTGGAATCGACCGTATGGTAATGTTATTGACTGACGAAGAAAAGATTCTTGAGGTTATTGCTTTCCCGTTAAACGGCAATGCTCAGGACTTACTCTTAGGTGCTCCAAGCTTTGTTTCAAATCAGCAGCTTGAAGATGTTCATCTGTTAGGAAGCACCAATGTGTTAGCGCAACGTGCCGCAGGACCTGCATCTGCAGCAAAAACATCTGCCGGCAAGCGTTCTACTTTCTCTAACGCACAGCAGCTTAATCAGATTGCCTTAACCGAAGAGGAAGAAAAAGTTGTTCAGGAAATTTTCACTTCTATGAGTGAAAGCGAAAAACTCTTAAACGACATAGATACCGAAAATGTTGAACCAATGGTTCATGTTATGCCTATGACTAATGTATTGCGTAAAGATGTACGTCACCAGCCCTTTACACGCGAGAGCCTTTTAGAAGGTGCTCCCGAGCGTAGCGAAGACAGCTGGCAAGTACCCAGACTTGTAAAGTGAGGTGTGAAAAATGAACTATTATAAAACAAAAATCGGCAATGGTAACATTGCCGTAGACGATACGATTTTAGTAAAAGATGCAGAGGCTGCTGCAGGTTCTAAAATGCTCACAGGCTTTAAACCTCTTTTTAGTGCAGAAGCCGTTACGCGTTTAGAAAACAAAGGCTATCAGATTGCCGGCAAAACCAACGTCGGCGAATTTGGTCTTGACCTTTTAGGCGAATTTTCTTACGGAGCAGAAGCAGACGGCGTATTAAAAGGTGCTGCCGCCGAAGCCGTAGCAAACGGCGAAGTAAAAGCCGCTTTGGCAGTAGATATGAACGGCTCTGCAAGACGCGCTGCTGCAGTATCCGGCGTTGACTTTTTAAAGCCAACCTACGGTACAGTTTCACGTTACGGAGTTATCTCTTGTGCCGCTTCAGGTGAGCAAATCGGTGTGTATGCAAAAAATGCCAATGGTATAAAGGATATTATGGATGTAATTGCAGGTCACGATGAAAAAGACGGCACAAGTTTAAGAAACGAAAGCTACGACTACTCTTTTACTGCTGTTTCAGGCAAAAAGGTTGCCATCATTAAAGAGCTTTCAGAAAAAGCAGATGCCGAAACCAAAGCTCGCATCAACGCTTTTGCTGACAGTCTTCGTGCATCAGGTGTTACCGTTGAAGAAATTTCTTTTGATGTTTTTGATACTGCTAACACAGCATGGCAGATTTTAATGACTGCCGAAACCTGCAACAACATTTCACGTTACGATGGAGTTAAATTCGGTCATCGTGCTAAAGAATATAAAAATATTGATGAGTTATATGTAAATTCCCGTACCGAAGGCTTTAATTTCTTAACAAAGGCAGTAATTATGTACGGTTCTGATGTACTTTCTAAAAATCGCTACGAAGCGTGCTACGATAAATCCTTAAAGGTTCGTCGTGTACTGGCTGAAAAGTTTGAAGAACTGATAAAACAGTATGATGCAATTTTAACACCTGCATCAAGCAAAACCGCTTACGAGGCTTATAACATCCACGAAGCATTTGGTAAGGTATTTAACGAAAGCGCGTTCACAGCTTTAGCTAACTTAATCGGTATTCCGGCTTTAGTTTGCTCCGGTGTGCAGCTTATGGGCAAACATTTTTCTGAAGGACTTTTATTAGGACTTGCAGATGCTGTTGAAAGGAAGGGTGAATAATCATGAATTATGAATTGGTTATAGGTCTTGAAACCCATGTAGAGCTCAGCACCGAATCAAAAATATTCTGTTCCTGCGGCGGTCATTCTGCTGCAAAAGAACCCAACGACTGTGTGTGCCCTGCCTGCAGCGGCATGCCCGGTATGCTCCCCGTGATGAATAAACACGTTGTAGAATTAGCTGTAACAGCCGGTTTAATGTTAAACTGCGACATTAACCGTTACACCACCTTTGATAAAAAGAATTACTACTACCCTGACCTGCCTTGTGCTTATCAGATTACACAGCTTAATCATCCTATCTGTACCAACGGCTGCGTTACCTTAAAAACTTCGGCAGGTACACGCGACATCCGCATTAAGCAGATTCATATGGAAGAAGATGCGGGAAAATTGGTTCACGGCGGTAAATATTCTTATGTGGATTTTAACCGTACCAGCGTACCTCTTATTGAGATTGTTACTCAACCCGACTTCAGAAGTGCTGAAGAGGTAGTAACTTACTTAAACAAATTAAAGTCTATGTTCCGCTCCGGCGGCATTTCAGAGTGCGAAGAAGGAGCAATGCGTTGCGACGTTAACATTTCCGTTCGTCCCGAAGGCAGCGAAGAATTTGGTGTTCGTACAGAAATCAAGAATATGAGTTCTTTCGAAGCTATTGAAAAAGCTATTCGTTACGAGGCTCAGCGTCATATAGATGCGCTTGAATTTGAAACCGAAGAACTTGTGCAGGAAACCAGACGTTTTGACGATGCAAGCGGCAAGACATTTGCTATGCGTAATAAAGAAACCGAAGCAGACTACCGCTACTTCCCCGATGCAAACCTAATGCCAATTATCATCGACGATGAATGGCTGGAGGAAATTAAAGCCAACAAGCCTGCTGCTGTGGACGAAAAGGCTGAAAATTACCGTTTGGCCGGTATTTCTGATAAAGAAATTGATATGCTCATTTCTAACCACAAAATCAGCAAATTACTTGATGATATTGTTGCTATGGGCGTTAATGCCAAAGACGGCGCATCCTGGATTTTAACTGACTGTGCCGGTATTCTGCGCAAAGATGGCAAAACATTAAATGACCTGGTTATTACCGCTGAAAAGCTTTATGCAGTAATAAAAATGGTAGATAACGGTGACATTAACCGTAACGCAGGCAAAAAGATACTTATTGCTGTTGTTGAGCAGGATGTTGACCCTGTTGCATTCTGCAAAGAACAGGGCTTGGATAAGAAATTTGATGTCTCTGCTATAGAAGCAGTTATTGATAAGGCAATAGCTGAAAATCCGCAATCCGTTGCAGACTATAAGAGCGGTAAAGTAAAAGCTATTCAGGCGCTCTTCGGTGCTTGTATGAAAGAATTAAAAGGCGCAGGAGACCCGGCTGTAATTAAAACTCTGTTAGAAGAAAAATTAAAATAAAGCAAATACAGCAACCGCCAAAACTAGTTTTGGCGGTTGCTGTATTTTTCGTTCAGAATCGTATCATAAACATTCGCTGTATACGGAACGCTTCTTTAAACATGTTGCATTAAACGTGATTGACAGAGTATTGTGGTAACGCAGTTATCCGTAGTTTCTCTCTGTCAAGAAAATTTACTACACCTAAGCTTTCTTTATTCATACCTTTTTTCAGCCAGAACAGCAGTATATTATCAACAAATATTTTAATGTCCATTTTTTAATAGTCACTAAATATCTTTGACATTTCACTAAGTGCCATTAATATTATACCAGTTCCATGATCATCGTTGTCAATAACAGCCAAATTCATATAGTAATTTTCATCCATAGAATTGCCCGAGCCACGACAAACATCATATATGTTACCTTTTTTATCAAATTTATTATCTAAAAAGAAAATATGCGAAAATAGTCTTTCATCTTCTATCCACAATCACTTTTTAAAACCCATAATTTGTCGCACTGCTTCTTCAAATAATACCGGTCCTCTTTAATAAGACCAAACCTTACAAGAAACGGACAGCTCATAAACGTATCATATGCCCACATATCTTTAGGTCGACAATATGTACCATCAGAAAAACGAGGTATGTTATCCTTTGCCGCTGCTGCTAAACCTCTATGCAGTACAATGCTTCCGGACTAGAAGTAAGCTTATAAAGTTCACACAAATTCATCCTCATTGTGCCTATGGCATCTAATATCAAATTCGGTTTTGTATGGTTTTTTAATCGGAATTCTTCCCTCCGTTTTTGCTTGATGTTGTTGTGTTTTTTTCATATCATAAAATTTATCAGCAATTCGTCTTTGTCGTTGCAAAAGTGCTGTAAACGTGTCTCATTGCAACCATTGATAGCTTTGAGATTGTAAATTATATTTTTTTGTTGTAAATGCATATATGTTTTCATATGATGACTTATCGCATTCAATCCATTCTTCTAAATACAGTGCCATCACTACTGAACATAAATTACGCCAATCTTTATCATCTAAAACAATACCTACATATCGATTTTGACAACGACACATTAACAATTAAACACACCGTTGTTTTAAACACAAAAGTTGTTCAAAAAGATAAAACAAAAAATCGCAGCAGTAATCGCACATATCCTTTATTACCCGAAATAAAAAAGATATTAATCGAATTACGCGAACAACAAAATAGTAATAAAGAAAAAATGAAAAGGGGGTACAAAGGAAGTGGATATGTATTCACAAAGGCCGATGGAACAGTATATTATCCATCTTATCCAACACACGAACTCTCAAAAGTATTAAAGAAAAATAACTTGCCACATATAAGATGGCACGATTTAAGACATAGCACTGCCAGTTTCCTGATAGAAAATGGCTGGCATATGAAAGATATCTCAGACTGGTTGGGACATAGTAGTATTAAAACCACTATGGATATTTATGGACACATCAGCACAGAACGAAAAAAAGAGTTATCAAAGAATTTAATAGGATTATTAAATATAGATAAAAATAATTGATGAGAAATTGGTTAGAAATTATGGTAGAAAAATCGAATTGAGATAGATTAAACAAAATAAGAAAATTCCTCAAACCACGATGGAATGAGGAACTTTCATGGTGAAGCGTTCCCTTCTAAATCCGAATTGTTTATCTCATCAAAAGTGATGGTTGTACTACCTTCCCTATAGTTACAGTTTAAAACAATTTTATCATCATATAAATATACTGAATTGACAAAAGAATCTATAATGCGTTTTTGATATTTCACATCATCAACGTCTCCGTGCCTGAATTTTTTAATCCAAACAAGGATTTCTTCTTTTGTAAGCCTTGGTCTCTTGATTTGCTCCTGAGCAATACTTAATTCCAATTCTTCCTTTTGATTTTCAAGTTCGTCTAAACGCTGTTTTGTAGACTTAGTTAAAATGCCTTGCTGTATTGCATTAAGCATATTTTCAATTAATACCTCAACTTCTTTAAGTTGTTTTTGCAGAACAGGAATGATGGTGTTTTCCTTATTAAGAAGTTCTATAATTGCGTCTGCAATTTTGCCTATCAAATAGTCATCAAAAATTATTTCTTTTACACGCTGAACAACTGCTTTTTCGATGATATGCTTTTTAATAGTTTTCTTTTTACAATTTCTATGCTTTTTGGCCGTTGCACATTTATAATAGTTGTAAACTACGCCTTTATATCCATGACCACTTTCTCCGAGCATCAATGCTCCGCACATACCGCAAAACAATTTTGTTGTAAGCAAATATTCAACGGGAGCTTTTGTTTTAGCAGGGGCCTTTTGATTGGTCGCCATTCTGCTTTGAACTCTCTCGAACAATTCTTTTGAAATGATTGCCGGAACTCCACCCTCAATAACTATATCACTATATTTGTATTCGCCTATGTACTTTCGATTTTTTAATATAGAATGTAAGCTGCTTTTGTTAAATTTGGCACCCGTAGTTGATTTTAATCCTTTTGCATTTAAGCTTTCGGTTATTTCCTTCACGGTTTCACCATCTGCGTATCTTGTAAATATTTCTGTTACAATCGGAGCAGTATCGGGATTAATTATCAAATGCTTATCCTTGTTGGTCATATATCCAAGAGGCATAGTCCCACCATTATATCTGCACTTTAAGGCATTTTCTGTCATTCCTCGTGTAACCTTTTGTGCAAGTTCGGCAGAGTAATATTCTGCATAACCTTCAAGCATTGATTCCAATATGATTCCTTCAGGGCCTTCGGATATGCTTTCTTTAGCAGATATAACCTTAACTCCGTTTTTGCGGAGCATCGCTTTATAATGTGCAGAATCATAGCGATTTCTGGCAAAACGGTCAAGTTTCCAAACAATGATTACATCAAATAAATTCTTGCTGCTATCCTTAATCATTCGTTGGAATTCAGGTCTGTTATCAGTTTTTGCAGATAATGCTCTATCTATATATGTTGCTAAAATCGTCATGCCGTTTTTCTCTGCAAAGTCCGTACATTCACGGAGCTGACCTTCAATTGATTCTTCTCTCTGATTGTCAGAAGAATATCTTGCATAAATTACAGCTTTCATTCTATTTCACCTGCCTTGTTCTGTTAATTTAAGTGTGGTGTTTCGCCTAATCAAGAGTAACGTTCATACATGGACTTTTTTCAATAAGCTTTATATCAGCAAATGATTTTACAAGCATTGTATTTTCCCATTCTTTTATTAAAAAACTCTGTTCATAAACGTTTTGGAAACAATCAAAAAATCTTAACTGTAGTATTAAGTCTCCTGTTAACTTTGCTTCATTACTAATGCTTAAGTAAAGATAAATTTCGTCATCCTTTTTTATAGAATGAACCTTTTCGTCATTATAAGTATTTCCGTTTACTATAGCTTTTAATTTTACCTGATGAGCTGTATTATTACCGCAATTAATAATAGAGAAAAAACCCGGAAGTTTCTCTTTATCAATTATTGGAATTTTGTCCGGAGGAGCCCAACCAGCACTATCTCCTTGAATAAAAAATCCATGTGTTTTGACTTGACTTAGCGGAACATAGTTTTTATATTCATCAGGCAGAGAAAAACGCGAATCCACTATGTCTTCATAATTACACATTTGAATTAAAAACTGGGGCATATTAGATAGTCGCAGTTTTTCATTTTCTAACTCTGTAAACTTTCTATCCTTTGCATCTGTTTCCTCTTTATGCTTTTGATTTTGCCATAAAGCTAGAAAACTCAAAAAAACAGTACCAATGAAAGCCTCAAATCCTGCAATATACGAAATAATATCTCCTGCGCCCCATTCTGCTTCAATCCACCATATATTACTGTTCCATTTAAATAAAAAGTGAACAATGCATATTGGAACTAAAAATAGTAATAAGGTTAAGGTTATTGTTTTGACCTTGTGAGTAAATATCCAATTAATAAATAAAATCAAACTGTTTGATTTGTTTCCTTTTTTCATTTATTTAGCCTCTTTTTGTGTTTTGTAGATTTGAGATGGTACAGTCTTATTCATCCTTATAAAAATAACAGTTATATCTTTCGTTGAATTTTCCAATTTGAAAACTTCCCCAGATTTTTTTATAATTTCATTGGAGCTAATATTATAATCAAATATAACATAATAACCCGTATTATAATTTTGACATTTTAAGTATTCTTCTAATTCAGGTATACCACTTTTGTAGTATTCCTTGCCGTTCCAAATTTTAGTTTCAATGATAACTTTTTTGCTTGGGATGACAATATCAGAGTTACCAGAACCATTTCTTGGTTCGCAAAAATTCTCATAACTTATATAGTTCGACAGATCGCATCTTAAAGTATCCTCCAATGTTCCTTTAGGAAATCCCTTTAATGAACCATTTTCCATTCTTCTCTTGTATTCTAAAAGCATATCGTCGAATGTATTAAAGTTATAATAAGAAAGTTCTTTTTTTAAATGACGATATAATATTTTGGAAAATGTAGATATTTCAAGGTCATTTGCATAAAAGAAGTCCTTTCGTTTTTTGCAGATTTCTATAAATGCCTTATGTGTTAATGTTGAGCTGTTCACCAATTGAGCAATTTTAGGGGATATAGTTAATAAAAACTCCGAGGACAATACATCTTTTTTCATTTTATAGCAAAAATCTTGAATTACTCTTAATATTGTCTTTTCAATTTCGGTGTTCATAATTCCTTGCTAAACCTATAAGCCCTTTCTACAACAGTATGGATATATATTTTATTTCTGCTACTAACAGCACCCACTCGCTCTATAAGACCTTCCATTTCTAATTTTGCAATTTTCCTTGACACTTGCATTTCTTTTATATTACATGCATCAGCAATATCCTTTTGGCTTTTTATGCCATCTATAGCCTTGTATACCGTTAGTAAATCCTTATCAGATTGAAGCATACTAGCATATTTGTTTTTTAATTCATTATCAGTTTTCATACGAAGAATTTCTATTTTCTCTAAAGTGTCAACTTTATTTTTAATATAATTCACTGATGCATATAACTCATTTGATTCGCTCATATAACCTCCTAAAATAACCTTTTGGGATTTTTCTGTTTACTGTTAATTTCAATCATGTCTATAAGACCTGCCTCCTGAAGAGAGATGCAGAATAGTCTAACTCCTTCTTTGGAAACCTTAACTATGTCGGCGATTTCTTTCAAAGATTTTTCACCATCAAATAGTTCATACATTTGTTGCCTTTCTGGTGTTGTTAAATACTTTGCTTTTATATTCGCATGGAAATCATTCAGCTTGTCTTGAGCAAATATAGTAAGTAGCTTTCTTATTTCAACTAATTCCTGAAAAATTTTCTCGTCGTAATTCATCGTATCACTCCTCCACAAAGTCTTCAAAGCCGTATTCATCCAAACTAAAAATGGCTTTTACACGACCCTTTCTTCCTGCTGGCTCAACCATACCCAATAAACTCCACTTCTTCCAAAGGGTAGAAATAGTGCTTATAGAGCCACCAACTACATCTTTAATATCTCTTACAGAATTTTCACCATTAGTCATAGCATATATTTTTATATACTTTTCATCTGACAGTTCTTTCTGTAATGTAGAAATTATTTTTTCTCTGTTAACAAATTTGTATATCTGAAGAAATTCAGCAAACATTTCATTTAATTCTTTACTCATAAATACCCTCCATGTCTAATTTTTTTGTGTTGTAATATACGGCAATTTTTGAAACTGACTTTTCAGGTATAATTGAATTTCCGTTTTTATGAAAACTAATTAAATCTTTTGCAATTAAATCCTGAATAAACATACTTACGCCTCGCTGTGTACAACCTATTTGTTCCGATATAGATTTTGCATCATTTTCTCCATTGAAAAGCTCGTACATTTTCTTCCTGTTTTCGGTATTTAAGAACTCTGAATAAAAGCAACTTAATGCCTCAGATTTTATCGAAACACTTAACAAGGATAATTCTTCTAGGATTTTCTCTAATAATACTTCTACATTGTTTTTCATGGTCTTACCTCTTTTCAATTTTTGATTTTATCTCATCCACCAAAAGATGAACCGTTGTTCCTGGACACATATCAGATGGTTTGTTTTTGCAGTTGCTTTTGTGCTCGTCCATTTTTTGCGTTGCGATAATTATGGCCGATCTTTCATCGCCATAACGATTTAATTTGTCATAAATAAATGCATCTGATTTTGAATATCTCTGGCTAGTATTTTTTTCAAATGCCTGTGCAAAACCATCACAACACTTCACCGAATCGCTATATGTAGGCATAGCGCCAAAATAGGCACTAAACCATTCTTCTATACATGGGTTGGTCCATCCGACATGTATTCCTTTTGCTTTTGCCTCAGCAATTATGTCATCAAAATCTTGTATTTGGTCTCTATCGAATATTATCCAAGGCTCACCATACTGCGGATTTAATGATGCAAGATTCATCGCTTCCTCTACAAGGTTCTTAGTTTTTGTTCTGATTACCTTAATTACCAACTTACCTTGTAATTCCTTTGGAATTGAATCTCTCAAACCATACATATAATTCTGTTCCGTTTCCTTGGTATCGGTTACTATAAAATAGTAACCAAGTTCAGGAATCCTTCTTTTTGCAATTTGTTCTCTTGTTTTTCTATTGCCGTTTCTTTCGTTTCGTGCCATTGTTAATCCTCCTTAAACATATCAAAATCTCTTAAGGTAGGAATTGCACCATATTTGCCTAACAAATAATTCTTTTCGTAGTTTTCATCCTTTCTAATTTTTACGCCATCTTCATCTACAAAATCTGCTAACGAATACAAGTTAGATACGCCATCATAACCTTTTTCAGCAAACCATATTTCATCTCTTCTGAGCATATTTCCATTTAACTGCCATGAATCATGAGAAGTAAATACTAACTGTGCATGTTTTGTATTAATCTCAGGATTCAAAAATGTAATAATAAATGTTCTCACAAGCAATGGATGAAGTCTAGCATTTAATTCATCTATGAATAAAACTCCACCAGTTGTTAAGACATCTTGTAACATTGGATAAAGTGCAAACATTTTCAATGTTCCAGCAGATTCATTTTGTAGAGGAATTGAGGTGGTTGAATTGGAATCAATCAATTTATGGATTGCATCAATTTTTAAATAGTCATCCTCGTCATCACCATCATTCTTTATTACCTCAACATCAAATCCAACAATAGATGGGTCAAATGTTGCAAAATAGTCTACTACTTTTTGCTGAACATTTTTATCATCGGCAAAACCAGTAGGAATTAATTGAGACAAAAAGTAATTTTCAATTGGTCTTCCAAAATCAGCAAAATCATTATTTAAGAACCAATCACGAATGAATTTTAATTTTGCAATCTTTAATTTAGCTCCCAATGAAACAATCAATGTTTCTTTTTCTAATGCAACTTTTATATTTTCTTGACTTTTTGTAGGAATTCCATCAAATTCATACTCTTCTCCATTACGATAAAAGATCTTCTTATACTTTCCTCTGGAAGATTTTGTTTTGCAATTTAACCATTCTTCACATACGCCTGAGTTGTTCACGGTAAATCCATAGTTATATGTTTTAGCACCATTTTCTTCAGAATCAATGAAATATACTTCAAATAAAGATTCCATATTTTTGCTTTCTTTATCAAATAAAAATGGTGTAGGTTTGAAAAACTTGGATTTCTTTTTCTTGCCATCTGATTCGTCACCATATTCTAAAGAGTTTAGAACATATGAATGCATATACCGAAACGCTTCTTGTACATTAGACTTGCCACTTGCATTTGCACCAAAAATTGATGCGACAGGCAAAACTCTTTCATTTGCAACATTAATAACATGATTGTTGAATTCAGATATTTTTGTTGCTGACATATCTAATGTAGTATCATCTCTAAATGATTTGAAATTTTTAAAATTAAATTGAAGCAACATGATTTATTCTCTCCTTTTTTATCTTTACAATATATATTATACACAAAAAAAGAAAAATGTCAACACCTAAATGAGAAAAAAGCTCATTTAGGTGTAGTTTTTGCTGTTTTGCATATAAAAAAATACTATTGACAATTTTGTTCTACTGTGGTAGAATGAAATAAACTACAAATGTAGAATATAAATTTCAGGAGGTACTGATATGAAAAATATATCTATTGGAGATGCAGAACTTGAAATTATGAAAGTTATTTGGAAATCAAAGGATCCAGTAACTTCCCTTGACATTGGAAAAGAGGTTGAAGATAAGGGGTGGAAAAAGACAACTATTGCCACATTCCTTACAAGACTTGTAGAAAAGGGGGCTTTGTCTGCAGAAAAGCAAGGTAAATTGTATTACTACACACCTTTAATTACAGAAAAGGAATACAGAAAATCACAGACAAAAAATCTAATTAAGACTTTATATAATGGTTCAGTCAGAGATTTTGCTGTATCATTTTTTGAGGAACAGAAGCTTTCTGATGATGATATTAAGGAACTTAGAGCCATTTTTGAAGATAAGGAGGAATAAATTATGGCACAGATATTTACATCCTTTCTTCTAACTTCCGTAATAGGCACAAGTCTTGCCCTGATACTAACTTTGTTAAAACCAATAACAAGAAAAATATTTTCGAGTGCTTGGCATTATTATATGTGGTTAGTTGTACTTCTTGTAATGGTATTGCCGATAAGATTAAATTTACCTGAGATGGCTGTATCTACATCACCTATTTCTGAAACAGTAATAATTACAGATAATCAGGTTGAAATTACTGAAACACCTATAATTATAGAAACACAGCCAGAACAGATTATACAAGAACAAACAACACAGACTGAAAAGGTATCAACAGTTCAGGTCATAAAAGACTTTTTGAGTGGTAAAGTTCTTCTATTCTCTCTTATCTGGTTAATGGGTGCAGTTCTTTTGTTCCTGATAAAGATCGTAAGTTATCTGGTGTTACTGATTAAAATACATAAACATTCAGAAATAATATCTTGTCCTGAACTAAAAGCCTATACAAATAGGAAAGTTACAACAAGGGTTAGTGATACAATATGTTCACCACTTATGATAGGTATAATCAAGCCTACACTACTACTGCCTAAGACAAATATTACAACAGAACAATTACATAATGTATTGGCTCATGAGATGACACACCTTAAAAGAAATGATATTTTGTATAAATGGTTTGTCAGCATAGTAAAGTGTGTTCATTGGTTTAATCCTGCAATCTATCTTATCAGTAAACAGATTAATATAGATTGTGAAATCTCTTGTGATTTAGCCGTAGTAAAAGAAATGGATGAACAGCAAGAAAAGCAATATGTAGAAACCATACTATCACTTTTGACATATAACAATTCAAAGGCTGTTCCTCTAACAACCGGTATGACAGGAAATAAGAAAACTCTTAAAACGAGGTTTTCTATGATCAAGAACAAAATCAAAATCAGCAAAAAAACAAAAATTATTTCTGCTGTTTTAGCAGTTGCATTATTTGTTGGTACTATTTTTGTAAGCGGAATAATAAACGGAAAGTTCAATACAGAAAACAACCTGCTTATAAAAGTAAATACCGATGCAATAGAAGGCAATAAATTTAATTTCCTTATGCTTGGTGTTGATAACGCTAACAAAGTTGATACAATAATGGCTTTTAATTTTGACGGAAACATCTTAACTTGCTTAAATATACCACGAAATGTCGCGTTGAGTGTAAGTGAAGATGTTCCTGCCAATGGTTCCAAAAATCTATCTGTCCTATTATCCGAAGAAAATGGCGACCAAAAGGTAATTGATGCCATAAAAGAAACTTTAGGCATCCCTGTTCATTATTATGCAAAAGTAAAGATGGATGCAATTGCAGATGTTGTTGATTTTGTTGGCGGTATAGAATATGATATACCTTATAACATGAAGTATGAGGATCCGGCACAAGATTTACATATTAGTTTAACGGCAGGAAAACAAGTGTTAAACGGCAAACAAGTAGAGCACTTGTTACGATTCAGAGACCGACAGCATCCCAATGGTGATGAAATCAGAGTAATGACCTGGCAATCTGTCGTAAAAGCATTTTTAAATCAAGCAGTTATAGGAAATAAAATAAGAAATCTTTCAGACCTTTATGAAATTGCAACTAAGAACATAAAAACCAATTATTCACTAAATGATTTAAAAAAAGATTTCAACAATATAAAAAATATTAACAGAAACAATATTATAATCGAAAACATCAGGGGAAGAAATGCTACCTTGAATGGATGTTTTGTGTTTCATATTAACTATGTTGAATCAGAACCTATTTTAAATGTCTTTAAAACGACTAAAGATGGTGCGGATTTGGTTTCGGTAATAAACTATACAAACAAAGATATGGGTTTTACCATCAAATTACCGGAGTTTTGGAAAACCAAATACGAAATCATACAATTTGACAATCAAGTCGCTTTTTATCACAAAGACATCTTCTTAAAATACGGTAAGGGCTCGGGAAACTTATTTAGGATTACAAAAGTAAAACAACCGTCAGAAAAAATTTTGGAAGAAGCCGGTGCGCCATATGAATACTTATATTCAGGAGAAGAATATGCCTATGTATGGTCTGTCGCATCTGATGTTCAATATCCAACATGGCAGGACAGAGATGAAGAAGATGTCCGTCTTGCTACAGATTTCGAGAA
>JAFYXI010000019.1 GCA_017546245.1 Clostridia bacterium
AGGAATTGACAGCAGATACATTTAAGATTGAAACAGATTATACAGAAGGTTCATTCTTAAAGCAGGCTTATGGCGATCAGAACACTGCAGCAGCAGTAATCATTGGCGATAATTACAAATATGGTTGGGCTAAAGAAGGTGCAGAAGATACTGCATACTTAGCTTCATTCCCATTTGGTGGCAGTGTACCGACAGAGCCTCCGGCAACTGAAGCTCCTGCAACTGAAGCACCTGCAACTGAAGCTCCTGCAACTGAAGCTCCTGCAACTGAAGCTCCTGCAACTGAAGCACCTGCTACAGAAGCACCTGCAACTGAAGCACCTGCAACTGAAGCTCCTGCAACTGAAGCTCCTGCTACAGAAGCACCTGCAACTGAAGCTCCTGCAACTGATGCTCCTGCTACAGAAGCACCTGCTACAGAAGCACCTGCAACTGAAGCTCCTGCAACTGAAGCACCTGCAACCGAAGCTCCTGCTACAGAAGCACCTGCAACTGAAGCTCCTGCAACTGATGCTCCTGCTACAGAAGCACCTGCTACAGAAGCACCTGCAACTGATGCTCCTGAAGTAACAGAGCCTCCGGCAGAAGTAGATGTTGAATTAAAAACAACTGTTGACGGTATCGCAGTAAATGCTTCAGCAGCCGGCGCTACTAAATTTATCATTACTATTACTGCTACTATCAATGATGAATTAGTAACTGAAACAATTGAAGTTGAAGCTGACGAAAACGGCGCAGCAACATATACATTTGAAGACCTCGTAACAGGTGCAGAATACAGCGTTTCTGTAACCGCAGCTAACGATTTCGGTAGCAGCGCACCTGTAGTAGACGAAGCAACTCCTGATTATGTAGAACAGGAAGAAAACACAACTCCGTCACGCAGCGGCAGCAGCAGCGGCGCATCTTCTTACACAGTTAAATTTAATGCAAACGGCGGCAGCGCTGTAAACAGCATTAAAGTTAAGAAAGGCGAAGCAGTAGCAGCTCCGGTTGAACCTACTAAAGATGGTTACACCTTTGATGGTTGGTACGCAGATGCAGCATTAACAACACCGTATGATTTTGCAGCAGCTGTAACCAAGGGCATCACATTGTATGCTAAATGGGCAGAAGTTCCTGCAACTGATGATCCGGCAACAGATGCACCTGCAACTGACGAACCTGCTGCAGATTCAGCTCTGTTCTCTGACGTTGCTCCGACAGATTGGTTCTATGCAAACGTTCAGTACGTTGTTGAAAACAAATTGTTCAACGGCACAAGTGCTACAACATTTGATCCGAATGGAGCAGTAACACGTGCTATGATCGTAACAGTTCTTTACCGTGCAGCTGGCGAACCAGCTGTAGAAGCTACCTCAAGCTTTGCAGATGTAGCAGCAGATGCTTACTACTACAATGCAGTTCTTTGGGCACAGGCTAACGGTATCGTTAAGGGTTATGATGATACAACATTCGGTCCTAACGACAGCATTACCCGTGAACAGTTAGCAGCAATCCTCTGGCGTTATGCCGGCAGTCCTTCTGCTACACTTACCTTAGATGGCTTTGCTGATGCTGGCGATGTTAGCGAGTATGCAGTAGAAGCTTTGGCATGGGCAGTAGAAAACGGCATTATGAGTGGTGTAGACGCTACTACAATCGCTCCTAAAGCAGTAGCTACTCGTGCACAGGTTGCTAAAATGCTTAACGTATATTTAGAATCTGTTAAGGCAGCAGCAGTTGAAGAAACTGTTGAAGAAGTTGTAGAAGAAGCAGCAGCTGAAGAAGCTGTTGAAGAAATTGCAGCTGAATAATAACTGATAAAATTAATTGTCCAGTGCAATAAACAGCAGGCGGTCGCATTTGCGACCGCCTGTTTTGCTTTATAATAGTTTAGATTTTATAAGTATAGTTAGAACATACAAAAAGTATTTTAAAACGTTATAATATAATTTTTAGCGTAAAAAAGCAGACTGTAAATCGTAATTAACAGTCTGCTTTTAGTGTTCTATTCATTTGAGATAATACTTATATAATATATTAAAACTTATGTTTACAGAGTTTTATTTAAATGCCTTGTTCATTATTTTTATCACTATAAATATTATTAATATGACTGTAAAGATGCCTGTCATTCCTGTAACTGCCATAGGCAGAGTTTCTAAAAAAGCATCAAAATTTATATTCATAATTTAAATCACCTTTCTAAATTGTTTGACATTAACCGATTAAAGCAATAATTAATCCACCGGCAATAACAGAAGCAATCTGACCGGAAACGTTTGCACCGGCTGCGTGCATCAGCAAAAAGTTACTTGGGTCTTCTGCAAGTCCCATTTTATGAACAACACGGGAGGACATCGGAAAAGCCGAGATTCCCGCAGCACCAATCATAGGATTAACCTTCTTTTTAGCAAAAAGATTTATAATTTTAGCAAAGCATACGCCGCCGACGGTATCGAATATAAAAGCTACAAGTCCTAATGCCAAAATCATAAGTGTTTCGGTGGTTAAAAACATATCTGCGCGCATTTTTGAAGCAACCGAAATTCCAAGCAGGATAGTTATAAGGTTTGCAAGCTCTTTTTGAGCTGTCTGCGACAACATATTTAAAACACCGCATTCGCGAATAAGATTTCCGAACATTAAAAATCCGATTAATGCAACCGAACGGGGTGCAACTATTCCGGCAGCAATTGTAACAATAATCGGGAACATAATTTTTGTCAGCTTTGAAACTGAGTTTTGTTTATATTCCATGCGGATTTTTCGTTCTTTTTGTGTTGTAATAAGCTTAATAACAGGCGGCTGAATAATCGGAACAAGTGCCATATATGAATATGCGGCAACGATTATTGCACCTACATATTTTGAGTTGAAATAGTTTGCTACAAAAATTGATGTAGGACCATCAGCTGCGCCGATTATAGCAATAGACGCTGCATCTTTTAAGTCAAAGCCGAGTAATGCTGCAAGACTTAAAGTAAAGAAAATTCCAAATTGTGCAAATACTCCGAAAAACATAAGCTTTGGATTGGTAAGCAACGGTTCAAAATCAATCATAGCACCAATGCCTATAAACAGCAAAAGCGGAAACAGTTCGTTTGCTATTCCGGCATTAAATAAAATATCAATTGCGCCGACCTCTTCAACACCGTTGTGAATTTGAGTAATCGCACCGGATAACGGCAAGTTTACTAAGATTGCTCCGAAGCCTAACGGTAAAAGCAGAGTAGGCTCCATATCTTTTTTTATGGCGAGATAAATTAAAACTCCGCCAATTGCCCACATTATAATTTGCGGGATAGTAATGTTTTGAAAGTTTTCAAAAATTTCTAACATTTTACATTTCCTTTCTTATTAAATTTTTAACAGATAAATTATACCATATTAACATTTTTTTTGCAACCATAAAACACCATATAAAGTATATTTTGCAAGTTATATACAAAAAATATCCCATTTGTATTGAACAAAAATATATATTGTGGTATAATATAAATGTTATTAGCCAAATTATTACAAAACATTATTTATTGGAGGAATAAAAAATGAAATATTCAGAACAATTTGCGGCAAAGAAAGAATTAATTGCAAAAAAAACAGTTTGCGTTGGTTTTGACGGATTTGTAGATTTAATTATTCGTCCCGTAAAAACCCGTGCTGATGAAAAAACTTGTACATATTTTGATACAATCGACCAGTTTGGCGAAAAAATTACAAGTCTGGCAGGTCGTAGCGGTAACGTTGAATTGGTTGTTCAAAATACCGATTTTGGCGGTTGCGGTCCACACTATGCAAACGGTCTTGCTAATATGGGGGTCGGTGTTACCTGTATAGGCGCAATGGGCTATCCGACTGTTAATCCTGTGTTCGACCTTAATCATAACTGTAAACTTGTAACTGTCAGCGAACCAGGATACTCATATGTATTTGAGTTTGGCGATGGAAAGGTTATTATGAGTGATGTTGAAAAAATCAGTCAGCTAAAATGGAACGATTTAATTGAACGTATAAGCGTTGATGAAATGGTTGAATATTTTGATGGCGCAGATATTATAACTTTGGTTAACTGGAGTTATTTGGTTCATTTTCATGAAATTTATGAAAAGTTTTTGGAAATTGTTATGCCCAGATTATCTAAAAAAGACAGAAAAATATATATAGATATTGCAGACTGTGCTAAACGCCAGCCCGATGAAATTAAAGCTGCACTTAAAATGTTTGGCAAATACAGCCAATATGCACCTACTTATTTAGGTCTTAATAAAAGCGAAGCTATGGTAATGCATTCAATCTTGTGCGAAGGTGATTACAATGGTTCTTTAGCGATTGCAAAGGCTATTAAAGATTATTCGGGTATAGGTACAGTTGTTATCCATCCGGTAGACAGCGCTGCTGCTGTATTTGACGGCGGCGAAATAGAGGTTAATGGTATTCTTTGTGAAAATCCCAAAAAGACAACCGGTGGCGGAGATAACTTTAATTCAGGTTTTTGTGCAGGACTTTTGGCAGAGCTTGATATTAAAAGCTGCTTAATCAGCGGAATGACAACATCATATTTATATGTTAAAAACGGAAAATGCAACAGCTTTGATGATATTGCTGAAGCAATGAAAATGTATGATGGCAGATAATTAATTATTATAACATGCAAGGGGCGATATTAATGAAAACGTTTAAAACTATATCTTTGGTTTTAATTATGCTCTTAGTTGGTTCAATATTATCGGGTTGTATAGCAAATGTTAGCGAATTGAAAATTAACAGCGACGGTAGCGGCTCGTGTATGCTTTATGCCGGAATGTCAGAAAAAGCATATTCATTATATGAAGAACTTGCTGCAGAAGAAGTCGTGGAAGTGAATTACGATGGAATGATGCAGTTTACGTATGAAGGTAAAAAATACGTCGGTCATACCACGCCATTTAATTTTGATAATATCGAAGAACTTAACGAAACTCTTTCGCAACACGGAAACGCTACAAATGTGGATATGGGTCAGATAAGTTTTTCAAAATCTGAAGACGGAAAGCTAACATTTACATTATCTACCAATGCAGACACCGGCAACACTCAATCTTTAGAGGAAGAAAGTCAATCATATACTGCTGATTTAGATGAAGAAACGCAAAAAGAAGTAGAAGAAATGCTTAAATCGATAGTAATGATTTTAGATATAGAGTTTCCTGAAAAAGTTGAACAGATTGCAGGCGTTAAACCGGACGGTATAACGATAAAGGATAAAAAATTAGTCATAGACTTTTTAAAGCTTGCAATGTCGTTAGACGGAAAGAGTGAAACCTTTGCCTTTGTAAGTTCAATTCCAAACATGATCGACAAAAGTGTAAAGCAAATTACGTTTACAGATGTTGAAGAAAAAGATTGGTACTACAATCAAATTATGGATATGGCAAATAAAGGTCTTTTAAACGGAAAGGGTAATAATCTGTTTTGCCCCGATGACACAATGACAAAAGCTGAGTTTGTAACAGTAGCAGCTAAAATTTTATATGATGATAAAATTACATTAAATCTTTTAAATGGTGATGTAAATATATGGTGGGATAAGTATTACAGAGCTTGTATTAACAATGCTGTTTTTTCTGAAGAAAAGTTAAAATATGATACAATGTCAGAAGGAATGCAAAGACAAGAAATGGCTTTGGTTGCTTATGGACTTTTGAAAGATTCGGGAAGCATCGACGAAATAAATACTTATGAAATAAGTAAAAAAATTCCTGATTTTGAAATGGTTAACGAACAATTTAAAGAAGCGGTTGCTTGCTGCTATAATTTAGGTATACTTTGCGGCACAGATGAAAAAGGCTCCTTTAATCCTGACGGCACATTAACCAGGGCGGCAGCATCGACTGTTATTTACAGAATTATGAACCCTGATACTAGAATTATAAAGTGATATATTTAACTTTAAAAGGCAAATTTATCAAGAAAGGGCATTTATAAATGGAAAATTTTATATCGGACATCAATAATATGCTATACGGATATATTTTAATTATTCTACTTATAGCAGGTGGGTTATATTTTACATTCAGAACAAAATTCGCGCAATTCAGATTATTGAAAGCGCAATTTAAAGCAGTTAGCGAAAAGCCGTCTGATGAAAAAAGTATATCATCGTTTCAGGCTCTTATGGTATCTACCGCATCACGTGTCGGCACGGGTAACATTATAGGTGTTTCTACGGCATTGTGCTTAGGTGGATTTGGTTCTGTTTTCTGGATGTGGATTATTGCAATAGTTGGCGGCGCGTCGGCACTTATAGAAAGCACACTTGCGCAGATATATAAAAGAAAAGGCGCAAACGGCAGCTTTTACGGCGGTCCGGCATATTATATTGAATCCGGTTTAAAAAGCAAAGGTTTAGCAATTATATTTTCTGTATTTTTAATTTTAACTTATGGTTTCGGATTTAATATGCTGGCTTCATATAACTTACAATCTACATTTTCGGGATATAGTTTTTACAATGAAAATTATACTCCGTGGATAATCGGTTTGGTTATTGCCGTTATTGTTTTATATTGTCTTTTGGGTGGCGGCAAAAGAATCGTAAAAGTAACAGGATTTTTAGTGCCGGTAATGGGCGTTATTTATGTGGCGGTTGCGCTTTTTATAATTTTAAAAAACTTTAATATGCTTCCGGGAGTATTTAGCAGAATCTTTACAGATGCATTCGATTTGAAAGCTATTTTCGGCGGTTTTAGCGGTTCGTGTGTGATGTACGGTATAAAACGCGGATTATTCAGTAATGAGGCCGGTGTTGGTTCTGCCCCTAATGCTTCTGCAACTGCTGAAGTAAATCATCCGATTACACAAGGCTTGGTGCAGATTTTATCCGTATTTATTGACACTTTATTAATGTGCTCGGCTACTGCATTTATGTGTTTGTGTTCGGGTGTCGAGCCGGCTGCCGAACTTTCGGGCGCACCATATGTTCAGGCGGCGTTAGGAAATGTATTAGGTGCATTTGGTCCTGTGTTTATAACCGTTGCCATGATTCTTTTTGCATTTACTACATTGTTGGGTAACCTTTTCTATGTTGAACAGTGCATATTCTATCTTACAAAAAAAGTACCGGGTAAAATGTTTAAAAGAATATATTATGTTATTGCATCAATGGTAATTTTTCTCGGGTCGGGTCTTAGTGCGGACTTGTTATGGAATATTGCTGATGTTACAATGGGTGCAATGACAATAATAAATATGCCTGCTATAATTATTTTAAGCAGATATGCATTAAGAGCTCTTAAAGATTTTGAAAATAAGTATCGGGCAGGAAAACCTTTAGAATTTCGTGCGTCTGATATTGATTTACCCCATGAGGTAGATTGTTGGAAATAAGTTTTTGTATATACTAGGAGATAAAAATGGAAACTAAAAAGAATAAATTTTTAACAAATCGTTTTTTTGTGGCAATTTCTGCGTTGATTTGCTGTGCGCTCTGGGGGAGTGCGACACCTTTTATAAAAGTCGGATATGAATTGATTTTACCTGAGCAGACAACTGCCTCTACAATACTTTTTGCAGGCATAAGATTTGCGATTGCAGGTATCGTTACTGTTTTAATTTACAGCATTGCAAGAAGGACTTTTCTTTATCCTAAAAAAGAAAATTGGGGAAGAATAGCTGTTGTAAGCTGTAGTCAAACCATAATTCAGTATATGTTGTTTTTTATAGGTCTTGCTAATACAAGCGGAGTAAAGGGTACAATAATAAGCGGCTCAAATGCATTTTTTGCAATGCTTGTCGCTTGTCTGATTTTCAGGCAGGAAAAAATTACATTTAAAAAGGTTATAGCTTGTATTATAGGTTTTGCCGGAATAGTTGTTGTTAATCTTAACGGTCTTGATTTTAATATGACACTTACCGGAGAAGGGTTTGTATTGTTTTCATCAATTTCTTATGCATTTTCATCGGCGTTTATGAAAAAGTATTCATCGTATGAAGACCCGGTTGTAATAAGCGGTTATCAGTTTATTTTAGGTGGGGCGGTTATGATGATAATAGGTGTTGTTTCAGGTGGAAAAGTTATTTTCGAAACAACTCAGGCGGTAGCGGTACTTATTTATTTGGCATTTGTTTCGGCAATTTCATATTCTCTGTGGGGGGTACTTTTAAAATACAATTCGGTTTCTAAGGTAACAATTTATACGTTTACAACACCGGTTTTTGGTGTTCTTTTATCTGCCGTTATGCTTACTGAACAAAGCAATGTAACGCCGATAAATCTTTTGATTACACTCATTTTGGTTTGTACAGGTATATTGATTTTAAACTATAAAAAAGACGACTTAATAAAGTAATATACTTTAAATATAAAACTTGGTCATACTTACCAAAAATATTGGCGAATATATTAAAAAAATATGTAATACACTTCTTGACCGAATGCCTATATTGTGATAAAATATTTAGTAGGTTATTTGTATACTACAAATTGTATTTAATATTTTGGGAGGGAATATATAATGGATAAGGAAAAAGTAATTACCCGAATTTGCGATGCAGGTATAGTAGCTGTTGTACGTGCAGAAAATGCAGATGAGGCAATGCGTATTACTGATGCGTGTATGGAAGGTGGCGTGGCAGCAATTGAATTAACCTTCACCGTACCAGGTGCGCACAGAGTTATTGAGGAGCTTGCTAAAAAATATTCAAGCGACGAGATTATTTTAGGTGCAGGTACTGTTATGGACCCGGAAACAGCAAGAACAGCTATTTTATCAGGTGCTGAATATATCGTAAGTCCGTATTTCAGCAAAGAAACAGTAAGACTTTGTAACCGTTATCGTGTACCGTGCATGCCCGGTGCAATGACAATTAAAGAAGTTGTTGAAGCTATGGAGGCAGGTGCAGATATTATAAAAATCTTCCCCGGCGAAGCGTTTGGTCCTAAGATTATAAAAGCAATTAAAGGTCCTATTCCTTATGCTAAAATGATGCCGACAGGTGGCGTAAGTGTCGATAACGTTGGCGAATGGATTAAAGCCGGAGCGGTTGCTGTTGGAGCAGGTGGCGCTCTTACTGCTGGTGCTAAAACAGGCGATTATGCTTCAATTACCAGAATCGGTAAAGAATTTGTACAGAAAATTAAAGAAGCAAGAGGTCTTTAATTCTTGCATTTAAATTACATATTGGAGGTATTTTAAAATGGCTAAAGTAGTTACTTTTGGTGAAATTATGCTCAGATTGCAGACTCCTGATTATCAGAGATATATCCAGGCAAAAAGTTTTGATGCTGTTTATGGTGGCGGTGAGGCTAACGTTGCAGTATCTTTGGCAAACTATGGTCACGATGCCTATTTCGTAACCAAGCTTCCTAAGAATCCTATCGGCGATGCTTGTGCATCAGAGCTTCGCAAATATGGTGTTAAAACAGATTACATTGCACGCGGCGGTGAACGTTTAGGTATATACTTCGTAGAAAAGGGTGCATCTCAAAGAGCATCTAACGTTGTTTATGACCGTGCACATTCTTCAATTTCTACTGCACAGTCAGAAGATTTTGATTGGGATGCAATTTTTGAAGGTGCTGAGTGGTTTCATTTTACCGGAATTACTCCTGCTGTATCTGATGATGCAGCTAAGCTTTGTAAAGAAGCTTGTATCGCTGCTAAAAAACATAACGTTCAGGTTAGCTGTGACTTAAACTTCCGTAAAAAATTATGGACAAGCGAAAAAGCTAACAAAGTTATGTCTGAACTTATGGAATATGTTGATGTTGCTATCGCAAACGAAGAAGATGCAGAAAAAGTATTCGGCATTAAAGCTTCTGCAACCGACATCACAACAGGAAAACTCAGCGATGAAGGTTATCACGAAGTATGTAAAAAATTAGTTGAAAAGTTTGGATTCAGCAAGGTTGCAATTACTCTTCGTGAAAGTATTTCTGCATCAATTAATAACTGGTCTGCGCTTTTATATGACGGAAAAGATTTTTATAAATCTAAAAAATATAATATTAATATCGTTGACCGTGTTGGCGGCGGAGACTCCTTCGGCGGTGGTTTAATTTACGCAATTTTAGAGAACTACAGCATGCAGGATACAATTGAATATGCGGTTGCTGCATCTTGCTTAAAGCATACCATTGAAGGTGACTTTAACTTAGTAAGTGTTGATGAAGTTAAAAACCTTATGGGTGGCGACGGCTCAGGTCGTGTACAGAGATAGTTTTAATAATCTGATTAAGCGGTTGACGTTGTCAACCGCTTAATCCCTTTGATGTACAAGTTGAAAAATGTAGATTTTATACTTTGGGAGTGATACAGTGAGTACTGAGTTTGTATATGATGGTCAGATGGACAAGCTGAATGAAGAATGTGGAGTTTTCGGCTTTTATGATAATGACGGGTTTGATGTGGCAAGACTGACTTATTATGGTTTATATGCGCTTCAGCACAGAGGTCAGGATAGTGCAGGAATTGCAGTAAACGACGATGGTGTTTTTACGTGCCATAAAGATTTAGGTTTAGTTCCTGAGGTTTTTGACGACCGCACAATTAATAAATTAAAAGGAACAATGGCAGTTGGTCACGTTCGTGCATCAACAAAAGCTGAAAATTTCAGAGAAAATGCTCAGCCTCTTGTAACAAAATATGTTAAAGGAACACTTGCTTTAGCACATAATGGTCAATTGCTTAACGGTGCAGAGTTGCGTCATAAATTTGAAAAGAACGGTGCGATTTTTCATACGACTATCGACAGTGAAGTAATAATGTATCAATTAGCTCAAGAGAGAATAAGGGCACATTCAATCGAGCAGGCTATGCTAAATGCAATGGATTCATTAAAGGGTGCATATTCAATTGTGCTTATGAGTCCGAGAAAGCTGATTGGTGCACGTGACTTACACGGCTTCAGACCTCTTTGCATAGGAAAAATGAATAATTCGTATATCATTTGCTCAGAAACCTGTGCTTTAGAAAACCTTGGTGCAGAATTTATACGCGAAGTTGAACCGGGTGAGGTTGTTGTTATTGATAAGGATGGTCTTCGTTCTTTAAAACATAAAAATGCACCTGAAAAAGCAGAAATCTGTATTTTTGAACATGTTTATTTTGCTCGTCCTGATAGTGAAATTCAAGGAATGAGTGTTCACGAAATGCGTAAAATGATGGGAAGATATTTAGCAAAAGATTTTCCTGTAGATGCTGATTTAGTTTTTGGTGTGCCAGATTCCGGTTTGTGTGCAGCTTTAGGTTATGCTGAAGAATCTGGAATAATGTATGGCGATGGATTTGTTAAAAATCGTTATATTGGCAGAACATTTATTCAACCGACTCAGTCCCAACGCGAACAGTCTGTTAACATTAAACTTAATGTTGTTAAAAATGCTGTTCGAGGAAAAAGAGTAGTAATGGTAGATGACTCTATAGTAAGAGGAACAACTTGCGCAAATATAATCCGAGCTTTAAAAGATGCCGGTGCATTAGAAGTACACGTAAGAGTAAGTTCACCTCCGTTTTTGTGGCCATGTTATTTTGGCACAGATGTTCCTTCTCGCGATTCTTTGATTGCAGTTAAATATACAATTGAAGAAATCAGAGAAATGGTAGGAGCGGATTCTTTAGGATTTTTAACTATAGATGCATTAAAAGAAATTGCATCTTATATGAATTGCAATTACTGTCAGGGGTGCTTTACAGGAAGGTATCCAATTGAAGCGCCTAAAGCAGATAAATAATGACATTATTAAAATAAAAGGAGAATTACAATGAGTGAAGCGTATAAAGCTGCCGGAGTAGATGTAGAGGCAGGTTACAAATCAGTCAGCTTAATGAAAGAACATGTTAAAAAGACCTTTACAGATGGTGTTCTTTCGAATATTGGTGGTTTTGGTGGTTTGTTTCAGATCGGAACAGATATGAAAGAACCTGTTTTAGTATCAGGTACGGATGGTGTTGGAACAAAGCTCAGAGTAGCGTTTTTAATGGATAAACACGATACTGTTGGTCAGGATTGTGTTGCAATGTGTGTTAATGATATTGCTTGTTCGGGTGCAAAACCCTTGTTTTTCTTAGATTATCTTGCTGTAGGTAAAAATGTACCTGAAAAAATTGCAGATATCGTTTCAGGTGTTGCTAATGGTTGTGTAAAGGCAGGCGCTGCGTTAATCGGTGGCGAAACTGCTGAAATGCCCGGTTTTTATGAAATAGATGAATACGATATGGCCGGATTTGCCGTAGGTATCGTAGATAAAGATAAAATTATAGATGGTTCTAAAACCAAAGAAGGAGATTTGCTTGTCGGTATTGCATCATCAGGAATCCACTCAAATGGCTATTCTTTAGTGCGTAAAGTATTTAACCTTGATGCAGAAGATGCAAAAGAAACATTAGCACAGACTATTCCGGAACTAGGTTTACCGTTGGGCGAAGAGTTACTTAAGCCGACAAAAATATATGTTCGTCCGCTTTTAGGCGCAATTGAAAAGTTTGATATTCATGCAGTTTCGCATATTACTGGAGGCGGTTTTATCGAAAATATTCCGAGAATGTTGCCTGAAGGTCTTTCGGCAAAAATTAACAAGGGTACATGGGATATTCCGGCAATATTTTTTCTTATGCAGGAAAAGGCAGGTCTTTCAGAACGCGATATGTATAATACCTTTAATATGGGAATCGGTCTTGTATTAGCGGTATCTGCAAGCGAAGCTAAAGATATAGTTGATTACTTTAACTCTGTCGGAGAAAAAGCATACATAATTGGTGAAGTTGCAAGCGGTAACGATGGGGTGATTTTATGAAAAAAATAGCTGTTTTAGTTTCGGGTGGCGGAACAAATTTACAGGCTATTTTAGATGCTCAAACCTCGGGCGTAATTAAAAGCGGAAAGGTTTGTTGTGTTATTTCATCATCACCGAATGCGTTTGCGTTAGAACGTGCAAAAAATGCAGGTGTTCCTGGTGAATGTGTAAGGCGAAAAGATTATGAAAGTGTACAGGCTTTTGACGAGGCACTTTTAGAAACCTTGAAAAAATACAACGCAGATATAATTGTTTTAGCAGGATTTTTATGTATTTTAGGTGAAAGTATAATTCGTGCCTATACAAATAAAATTATAAATGTACATCCGTCATTAATTCCGTCTTTCTGCGGTGATGGTTTTTATGGTCTTACCGTTCACAAAAAAGCACTTGAATATGGTGTTAAGGTTACAGGCGCAACAGTACATTTTGTTAATGAAATAACCGATGGTGGTGCAATTATTCTTCAAAAAGCAGTTGATATTCTGCCGGAAGATGATGCAGAATCATTGCAAAAAAAAGTTATGAAAGAAGCAGAACACATTATTCTGCCTCAGGCAGTTGAATTGCTTTGTGCTGATAAGATAAAAATAGATGGCAGAAAAGTTGAAATTATGAAATAAAATTTCATATTACAAGGAGTTGTTACAAGTGGCAAAAAGAGCTTTAATCAGTGTATCAGATAAAAGTGGAGTAGTTGAGTTTGCAAAAGGATTGGTAGAATTAGGATTTGAAATAATTTCTACCGGTGGAACAGCAAAAGCTTTAACAGAAGCTGGTCTTAATGTTATTGCGGTATCAGATATTACCGGTTTTCCTGAGTGTTTAGACGGCAGAGTTAAAACCTTGCATCCTAAAATACATGCAGGTATTTTAGCAATGCGCTCGAATGAAGAGCATATGGAGCAGATTAAAGAGTTAGGTGTAGATACAATTGACGTTGTTGCAATTAACTTATATCCGTTTAAAGAAACAATTATGAAAGACGGTGTCACATTAGCTGAAGCTATCGAAAATATTGACA
Organism: Clostridia bacterium; assembly: GCA_017546245.1. Lineage (GTDB taxonomy): Bacteria > Bacillota > Clostridia > UBA1381 > UBA9506 > RGIG1666. Next base: position 13,782 of record JAFYXI010000019.1, read on the forward strand.
TTGGTGGACCTACAATGATTCGTGCGGCTGCTAAAAACTATCAGGATGTTGCAGTAGTTGTTGATCCTGCTGATTATCAGAAAGTAATTGATGAATATAAAGCAAATGGCGAAGTTTCTAAAGATACAAAATTCGAACTTGCATATAAAGTTTTTGAACATACAGCAAGCTATGACACCTTAATTTCTACATATTTAAGAAAACAGATTGGTAAAGAATTATTTCCTAAAAATCTTTCTCTTACGTACGAGAAGGTTCAGGACATGCGTTATGGAGAAAATCCGCATCAGTTAGGTGTATTTTATAAAGAAGCAGGCAAGGTAGAAGGAACATTAGCTGCTGCTAAACAGTTGCACGGAAAAGAACTTTCATATAATAACATTAACGATGCAAACGGTGCGTTAGAACTTGTTAAAGAGTTTGACGAACCTACCGTTGTAGCATCAAAGCATGCTAATCCTTGTGGTGTAGGCTCTGGTGAGGATATTTATCAGGCTTATATGCGTGCTTATGAAGGAGACCCGGTTTCTATCTTTGGTGGAATTATTGCAGCAAATCGTGAGATTGATGCAAAAACAGCTGAAGAAATGAGCAAAATATTCTTAGAAATTATTATTGCTCCTTCGTTTAGCAACGAAGCTTTAGAAATTTTAACTCGTAAAAAGAATATCAGATTACTCGAACTTCCGACGATTTCTAAAAAAATGAGTGTAAACGACTTCGATATGAAGAGAGTAATGGGTGGTCTTTTGGTTCAGCAGAGAGATGTTGAGCTTTATGACGAAGAAAACTGGAAAGTAGTTACTGATAAAGCTCCTACCGCACAGGAAATTGAAGACATGAAATTTGCCTGGAAAGTAGTTAAGCATACCAAATCTAATGGTATTGCTGTTGCTAAAGATAATATGTCATTGGGTCAGGGACCCGGACAGACAAATCGTGTTATGGCGGCAAGAATTGCTCTTGATTATGCAGGCGAACGCGCTAAAGGTGCAGTTTTGGCATCAGATGCCTTCTTCCCGTTCCCTGATTGCGTAGAAGAAGCTGCAAAAGCAGGAATTACCGCAATTATTCAGCCGGGCGGTTCGGTTAATGACCAGCTTTCTATAGATGCGTGCAACAAACACGGCATAGCTATGGTGTTTGTTGGAATGAGACATTTTAAACATTAATTAAAAAATTATATTATGAAATCCGCCTTTTTGGCGGATTTCTGTCTGGTAATATATAATAAGAAAGGATGACCAAATATGAAGATATTGGTAGTTGGCGGCGGTGGAAGAGAGCATACTATTATTCACAGCCTTGCTAAAAGCCCTGAAAAACCTGAATTATATTGCGCTCCCGGTAATGGTGGAATAAGCAAACTCGCAAAATGTGTAGATATAAAAGCAACAGATATTGATGGTATGATTACTTTTGCCAAAGAAAATAAAATTGACTTAACTGTTGTTGCACCTGATGACCCACTTGTTTTAGGTATGGTTGACAGATTTGAAGAAGAGGGTTTGCGTGCGTTTGGTCCTCGTGCAAATGCAGCTATTATTGAAGGCAGCAAGGTCTTTTCAAAAGAGCTTATGAAAAAATACAACATTCCTACTGCAAAATATGAAGTTTTTTCTGATTGCGAAAAGGCTTTAGAATTTGTAAGAAATACTACATATCCAACTGTTGTAAAGGCAGAGGGTTTAGCACTTGGAAAAGGCGTTATTATAGCAAATAACCGTGAAGAAGCAGAAAATGCGGTTCGCGAAATAATGGAAGATAAAGCTTTTGGTGATGCGGGAAACAGAATCGTTGTAGAAGAGTTCTTAACAGGTCAGGAAGTATCTGTTTTAGCCTTTACAGATGGTAAAACTTTAGTTCCTATGGTTTCTGCACAAGATCATAAACGTGCTTTAGATGGTGATAAAGGTCTTAACACGGGCGGGATGGGAACATTTTCACCAAGCAGACTCTATACAAATGAAATTCACGATGAATGTATGAAAAATATCTTTATGCCCACTATGGATGCGATGAATAAAGAGGGCAGAACGTTCTGCGGTGTACTGTATTTCGGTCTTATTATGACTGCAAACGGTGTAAAGGTAATTGAATATAACGCCCGATTCGGAGACCCTGAAACACAGGTAGTTCTCCCCAGATTAAAGACAGATTTGCTTACTATTTTTAATGCAATCATTGATGGAAAATTATCTGAAATTAATATCGAATGGGCTGATAATGCAGCTGTTTGTGTTGTTTTAGCATCCGGCGGATATCCCAAGAGCTATCAGAAAGGATATGAAATAAGCGGTATAGAGAATGCTGAAGCATTAGGAGATATTACAGTATTCCACGCCGGAACTGCTGTAAAGGATGGTACATTCACAACAAATGGTGGGCGTGTTTTAGGTGTTACTGCAGTTGGTGATGATTTAGATGCAGCTATACGTCATGCTTATGAGGGAGTTTCTAAAATCTCATTTAAAGATATGCATTACCGCAAGGATATAGGTATAAAATAGGAAAGAGGCATTATAGTTTTGAGTCGCAAAATAGTAGATTTTCACGCACATGCTTTTCATGATAAAATTGCAGAAAAAGCAGCAAATAATTTGAATGATTATTATAACATACCGCTTGCAGCTGATGGACATTTTGAGTATGTTTTAAACAGTATGAAAGAAAATGAAATAACTAAAATGGTTATTCATGCAACTGCTACAACAGCAAAGCAGGTTGAAATGACCAATGATTATGTTGCGTCGCTGATTAATAAAGATATAATAGGTTTTGGCAGTATACATCCTGATTATACCAATGTAGAAAAAGAGTTAGACCGAATAGAAAGCTTAGGTCTTAAAGGGTTAAAGTTGCATCCTATATTTCAGGGCTTTGTAATGGACGATGAAAAAATGTTTCCTATCTACGAGCAAATTGCAGGAAGGTATCCTATTTTGATGCATGCCGGCGATAAAAATTCTGATGCGACAACACCGAAAAGGATAGCACATTTACTCGATAAATTTCCGAATTTAACGATTATAGCAGCTCATTTAGGCGGATATTCTGAATGGGAAGAGGCTCAAAAATATATTTTGGGCAGAAATTTGTATATAGATACATCTAGCGCTATCAGATTTTTAACACCGGAACGCTCTAAAGAATTAATACAGGCACATGGTGCTGATAAGGTTTTATTTGGCACAGATTATCCGTTGTCGCTGCATAAAGAGGAACTCGACGTATTTGATAAAATTGATTTAAGTGATGAAGAACGCGAGCGGATTTTGTGGAAAAATGCATATAAGCTGTTAAAAATATCTGATGACAAATAAGAAGGTTTTTAAATGAAAAAAATAATATCGGTTATATTATGCTTAATAGTTTTAATTGCTTTTTCGGCTTGCAATGTAAAACCGGCTAAAGATAATCCCGTTTTTGCTACTGTTAAAATAACGGATGCAAATAATAATGTAATTTTAAACGAAGAGTGCAGACTGCCGTCTGGATCATCGGCAGCTGATGCACTTGAGGTTGCTTGTCGTGCAAAAAAAATTACCTATCAAAACAAAAACGGACTATATGATGGTTTTAATGGTATAACTTCTGAAAAAGAAAATGGATGGTTGTTCTATTATAACGGAAATTTAGCGGAGCAGGGACTCAAGCATACAAAGTTAGAGCGTGATAGTAAAAATGTAGTTGAAATGCGCTATGTTAATTTTGATGAGGCATTTAAAGACCGGTAATTTATGGTTACGGAGGCGTTTTTATGGCACAAATAGATAAAAATACAGTTGCTGCAGATAATCAGCTTGAAGAAAGCAAAAGAATATCCTTTGAAGAAGACGGAAACGGAATCAGAGTATTGTTTGTTGGCAATTCAATAACCAGACATGCACCAAAAGAATCTATCGGCTGGCTTTATGACTGGGGAATGGCTGCGTCTGAAAAAGAAAATGATTATGTTCACGTAGCTAAAAAAGAAATTTTAAACATAACACCAAATGCAGCTTTTTGTGTATGTCAGGCGGCAGACTGGGAAAAAAATTACAGAAACGGCGAAAACGAGCTGGAACAATTTGTAAAAGCAAGGGATTTTAACGCTGATATAATTGTAATGCGTCTGCTTGAAAATTGCGAACAAAAAGAGTTTGATGCTGAGATATTTGAAGAAGAGTATGGTAAATTAATTAACTTTTTCAACAAAAAGCAAACCGCTAAAGTAATAATAAGCTCAAGCTTTTGGAAACGTGTTGGTGACGATACGTTAGAAAGCATCGCGCAAAGGAATAATATGGACTTTGTGTATTTAGGCGATTTAGGCGAAGATGCAAATATGCGCGCTGATGGCTTGTTTGAACATGAAGGTGTTGCAGCACATCCCGGTGATGTTGGAATGTATACAATAGCGATGCGCTTATTTGAAAAAATTAAAAAGTATTTATAGCTTTTAAAGCTATCTTGGTGTTTGCGCCCGGATAGCTTTTATTTTATATAAATAGCAGAGAATAGAGAAAATGCTTGACAATGTAGTTATTATATGTTAGAATAAAAATATATACAATTATACAAAATAAGAATTTTGTATAATTGAGGGGAGGGAAAATTATGAAAAATTTATATAATGAAGCCCCGAGCTACGTAAAAGACTTTATTACATATACCGAGGCTATTAAGGGCAAATCTAAGAATACAGCAAAGGAATACTTTTTTGACATACGTTCCTTTCTGCGCTTTATGAAAATTAATCGTGGCTTAGCAAGTTTTGATGAAATGGAAACCTTACCAATTAATGATGTCCCGATTGATTTTATCAAAACTATTACATTACATGATTTATATGAATACTTAGCATACACATCACGTGAGCGTTTAAACAATGCAAACTCTCGTGCACGTAAGGTTGCGTCGCTGCGTTCGTTTTTTAAGTATTTAAGTTCTAAAGCAAAACTTATTGATACAAATCCTGCAAACGAACTTGATTCGCCTAAAATACCTAAATCATTACCTAAATATTTAAGTCTTAATGAAAGTAAGCAATTGCTGGAAAATATAGATGGCAGCAATAAAATACGTGATTATGCCATAATTACTCTGTTTTTAAACTGTGGAATGCGTCTATCTGAACTCGCCGGCATCAACTTGCGTGATGTAAAGGGAGATACCTTGACGGTTATTGGTAAAGGTAATAAAGAACGAACAATTTACTTGAATCAAGCTTGTTTGGAGGCTATAGACAATTATATTAAAAATGTGCGTCCGACCGCAGGTATAAAGCCACCTGACCAAAATGCCTTGTTTATAAGCAGAAATATGCGCCGTATAAGCGTTAAGACTATTCAACATATAGTAAAAATGCATTTAAAAGCTGCGGGACTTGACGAAACTAAGTATTCTGTGCATAAATTGCGCCATACTGCAGCAACCTTAATGTATAAACACGGTCATGTTGATGTGCGTATTTTACAGGAAATTTTAGGACACACTAACCTATCTACTACCCAGATTTATACGCACTTAGATGATGAACAGCTGCGAAATGCAGCTAAAAGCAATCCGCTTGCCGATTTGGTGTTGGATGATAATGAAAAAAATGATTAATACACAAAATATCAGCGTATTTTATAGTTAAATACAATATAATGTATAATTTACACAAAAAAATACTCGATAATTTATCAAAAATGACAAAATACAATAAAATAACAAATTTTTCTTGCATTTTATATAGTAATCTTATAAAATTATCTTGTAGGTTTATGAAAAATTAATAAAAAGGAGTGTTTGTATGGAAACTTTGGAAAGACTTTTTAAAATCAAAGAACGTGGAAGCAATGTAAAAACCGAGATTATCGCTGGTATTACAACATTTTTGGCAATGTCGTATATCTTAGCGGTAAATCCAAGCTATCTTGGAAACATTCCGGGTGCAACCCCAGCAGGAATTTTTATGGCAACAGCAATTTCTGCGGCAATTGCTACATTATGTATGGCATTCTTTGCTAACTACCCTGTAGCTTTAGCATCTGGTATGGGTCTTAATGCTTTCTTTGCTTTTACAGTTTGCGGTGCTATGGGCTACTCTTATGAGGTTGCTCTTACTTCAATATTAATTGAAGGTATTATATTTATGATTCTTTCAATTTTTAAGTTCAGAGAAGCACTCGTAAATAAAATTCCTAAAAATTTGAAATTTGGTATTACTGCAGGTATTGGTTTATTCATTACAATTATTGCTCTTATAAATGCTAAAATAGTTATTGCAGACCCTGCTACAACTGTTGCACTGGGCGATATTTCATCAGCAGGTGTTGTTTTAGCATTAGTTGGTCTTTTGGTTATAGGTGTTCTTCAGCATTTTAAAGTTCCGGGCGGAATTTTGCTTGGTATCATTATTACATGGGTTTTAGGTATATGCGCAGAGCTTATAGGCTGGTATGTTCCAAATGCTGATGCAGGTGTATTTTCTGTAATTCCTAACCTTTCGTGGGATGCTATAAAAGCTAACTTTGCAGCACCTGCTATGTTTAAATTTGACTTTGCATTTATAGCAAAAGATATTGTAGGTTTTCTTATTGTAGTATTTACTTTCCTTTACACAGATATTTTTGATACAGTAGGAACTCTTATCGGTGTTGCTCAGAAAGGTAATCTCCTTAACGAAAAAGGTGAGCTTCCTAAAGCCGGTGGTGCTTTAATGGCTGATGCTGTTGGTACAGTTGTTGGTGCATGTCTTGGTACATCTACTGTTACAAGCTACGTTGAGTCAAGCGCGGGTGTAGCAGCAGGTGGTAAGACGGGTCTTACAGCTGTTACAACTGCAGTTATGTTCATAATTGCAATTATATTTGCACCTATCTTCCTTGCAATTCCCGGATTTGCTACAACACCAGCTATGCTTTATGTTGGCTTGTTAATGCTTTCGGCAATTAAAAATGTTGATTTTGACGGCGACGCAGCTGATACAATAGGTGCATTTCTTGCTATCGTTATGATGCCCCTTACCTACTCTATTGCAAATGGTATTATGTTCGGAATACTTGCCTGGGTTATCTTAAAGCTCGTTATTGGTAAAGCAAAAGATATAAGTGCTGTTATGTGGATTTCGGTTGCGCTTTTCGTACTTTACATTGCACTTAAAGTTGCAGGCTTAGCATAATATTAAGGAGAAAAAATCAATGAGTAAAGCATATTCAATGGAAATTGCCGGCTTAAAACGCGATTTACCTCTTTGTAAAATTGGTGATGATTTATATATTGCAGGATTTATAATGTTCAGTGATGTGGAAATTACAAAAGCGTGTGCCGAAGAGTTACTTAAAAAAGCACCTGATTTTGATATATTAATTACCGCTGAATCAAAAGGTATACCGCTTGTATATGAAATGGCTCGTCAGGTTGGTCATAACGATTACATTGTTGCAAGAAAAGAGCCTAAGCTTTATATGCAAAATGTTGTTTCTACCGATTCAAATTCTATTACTACAGCACATGAGCAAAGATTGTGTATAGGTCAAAAAGAAATTGACTTATTAAAAGGCAGAAAAGTTTTAATAGTAGATGACGTTATAAGCACCGGTGGTTCGCTTGCGGCGATCGAGAGCTTAGTCACTCAGGTAGGCGGAAATATAGTCGGCAAAATGGCAGTTTTGGCCGAAGGTGATGCAATTGGACGTGAAGATATAATATACCTCGCTCCCCTGCCACTTTTCCATGAAGATGGCACAATAGTTGAATAAAAGTATCAGAGGCTGCATAAATGCAGCCTCTTTTTTATCATTTATTTTTTGAATGTTCTGCTAACGTACCGGTTCTGTATGCTTCGAGCAACATTTCAAGGTCGGCAATTTGTTCTTTTAATTCAACTCCTATATCTGTATCGGCAACTTTAATTCTGTTGAGTGTTTTTTCCACTACCTCGGTAGTAGAATGTATATCTTGTTCCTTTTCTATTGCCTGCAAACGTGTAGAAAAAGGCTGGTGCGAGGTTATTAACATTCCATAGGAGTTAAATATTAATGTGTATCCGGCTATTCCTGTTTTTGACTGATATGCTTTTGATAAACCACCATCAATTACAAAAAGCTTTCCTGCAGCTTTAATAGGTTTTTCGCCTTTTTTTCGCGCAACAGGTACATGTCCGTTAATAATATGCGCAGATTGGGGATTTAATCCAAATTCCTTTAAAATTTTATCTGCAAGCTCTTCATTATCAATATTTTCATAGTATGGATTTTTAGGTTCATGTATTGCTTTTTTGTCATCGATAAAATACCTTTCAAAGGTTGTCATTTTATCTTTCCCGAACAATGGTGATATACTGCCGCACCATAGATACCACATAAAATCAAGATATTTTTGTTTATTCGGATTGTTCTCAGGAAGAAAATATCCTTGTCGCATAATTTTATCAGAATAATCCAGCAATTCTTTTCCGCATAAATTTTTACCGTCAATACCAAACGATAAAAATTCGCATTTATCATTCATAGGTATACAGCCATGATACAACAGATTGTTATTGAATATTGTATACATTCCACCTTTTGAATATAAAAATTTAATATGCTTTTGGAGTCGTTCGCTGTGCAAGAAATTAATTTTAAGTCTTTCGATAAGTTCTGTTTCTTCTTTACTTAAGCTGTACGGCTCTTTTTTTGATATTGTAGGAAAATTACAGTCTTTAAGCTTGTATCTAACACCTTCAATACATACAGTTTTATTTTCAAAGTCAATTGTATCAATAATAAGTCTATTTTCCATTTTAAACTCAGGATTTCTTAAGATACACTGTCCTTCTAATTTAAATGCTATAATAGCTATAGCCTTATGGATTTTTGCAACTAATTCTACATCTTTATCAGCCTCATCGGTGTCATTTTGAGCAGGAATAAAGCAACTGCAATCATCGTTAGCATATTTATTGAGCGCAAAGGTTGCAAGAGGTCTTAAGCTTATACCATATGCTTCTTCAATCGTGTTTAAGTTATTATATTTTGCAGCAATGCGCAAAATAGTAGCAATACAAGCGGTATTACCCGCAGCAGCACCCATCCATACCGCATCATGATTACCCCATTGAATATCTACTGAGTGATAATTAATAAGAGTATCCATAATAATATCAGCTCCCGGACCTCTGTCAAAAATATCACCAATTATATGTAACCGATCGACAGCAAGGTGCTGAATTAAATAACATAGCTTTACTATAAATGCATCAGCGCGTTTAGTTCGAATTATAGTTTCAATTATACCTTCGTAATATTGTTGCTTATTATTAAAATCGTTATGTTCGTGCAGAAGCTCTTCCATAATGTATTCAAAATCCTTAGGTAATGCCTTTCTTACTTTAGAACGAGTATATTTAGATGCCACTACTCTACAAATATCTACGAGCCGATATAACGTTATTTTATACCAATCATCAATGCTGTCATTATTTTCTTTTATTATATTGAGTTTTTCTTCGGGATAGTAAATTAAGGTAGCCAAACTCCTGCGTTCGGCAGAGGTGAGGCTGGTTGCAAATTGTTCATCTATTTTCTTTTTTATAACTCCTGATGCATTGCGCATAATGTGTTCAAAAGCTTCGTGTTCACCGTGCAAATCGCTTAAAAAATGCTCTGTGCCTTTTGGCAAATTTAAAATAGCATTCAGATTAATGATTTCTGAGCTTGCGGTTTGTACATTTGGGTATTGCTTTGATAAAAGTTTTAAAAACTTTTCTTGCTGCATTATGTATTAGCCTCCCTATAAAAATATTTGCTTATGTCATAAATTTAACAAAAGCAGCCGAACCGACTGCTTTTGTTACTTGTTATTTCATTGATAAATGTTTTGCGTTTTTTATTATGTAATCTGCTCCTGAAATTATGGTCAGCACCGCTGCTATCCAAACAACAATGTCTACAATTAAAACAGGTTTAAAGATTAATAACGCAATTGACAGCGCTATAAATTGCCAAATGGTTTTAACTTTACCCCAAATGCTTGCAGCTATGACCTTTCCTTCGGCAGCAGCTGCTATCCTTATGCCTGAAACGATAAATTCTCGAGCTAAGATTATAACAGTAACCCACGAAGATACAATTCCTTTTTCGGTAAGGCACACCAAAGCAGCAGTTACTAAAAGCTTATCTGCAAGGGGATCCATTATTTTTCCGAAATCGGTAACTTCGTTATTTTTTCGTGCCAAATGACCATCCAGCATATCGGTAAAGAATGCTATAATAAAAATAGCAAGAGCTATAAGCCACGAAAACGGTACGATGTTATACATTGCAAACAACATGAAAAAAGGAATTAGTACAACACGTAAAATTGTTAATTTATTAGGAGTATTCAATTAGATTCCTCACTTTCATTTAAAACTAACTTGCCGGTAAGGTCATAATCATCGGCATCTAAAATTTCTACAGTTACAAAGGAACCGGATATTACCTCATCTTCTGCTGCAAAATATACAGTTGTATCAATGTCAATTGAGTCGGCATAGCTTCGGCCAAAATACATTAAATTATCCATATCATAGCCTTCGACAAGTACTTCAAGCTGTTTTCCGAGTAACGAATGTTGATGATTTTTGGAAATTTCAGACTGAATCTCTAAAATTTGAGCAGCTCGGTCATCTTTTACATCTTGTTTTATTTGTTCGGGTAATTTAGCGGCAGGAGTATCTTCTTCCTGCGAGTAAGCAAATGCACCTAAACGTTCAAATTTCATATCCTTAACAAACTGTAAAAGTTCACCAAACTGTTCTTCGGTTTCACCGGGGAAACCTGCAATAACAGTAGTTCTTATTACGAGTCCCGGAATTTCTTTTCTTAGTTTATTTATAAGGCTGTAAAGCTGCTCTTTATTACCATGGCGACCCATACGCTTTAGTACTTCATCATTACAATGCTGAATGGGAATATCCATATATTTTACAATTTTATCTTCGTTTTTAAATACGGAAATTAATTCATCAGTAATAACTTCAGGATATAAATAATGAACGCGAATCCAATGTATACCTTCGATTTTACACAGTTTCTGTAAAAGTTCAGGCAAAAGGTATTCGCCATATAAATCCATGCCGTACCGAGTGGTATCCTGCGCTATAACTATAAGTTCACGGATACCGTCTTTCGCTAACGACTCTGCTTCTGAAACAATGTCTTCAATATGTCTGCTGCGATATTTACCTCTAAGCTTGGGAATTATACAATAGGTACAACGATTATCACAGCCGTCGGCTATTTTAAGATATGCGCTTGAGTTTCCTGTGCTAACCACCCTGGGCTGCCCTTCCGGTTCCGGCATATTCATATTGCCGTATAAAACCGGTTTTTCGCCTTTTAATGCACTTTTAATTACCTCGGCGATTTTAATGTAATCGCCCGTGCCAACAACGGCATCTACTTCAGGTAATTCTTCTAAAATATCATCATGATAGCGTTCAGCTAAGCAACCGCTGGCGATTAAAAGCTTACACTTGTTGTTTTTATATTGAGCCATTTCTAAAATCGTTTCGATAGATTCCGTTTTTGCCGCATCTATAAAACCACAGGTATTTACAACAATAACATCAGCATCCTCCGGATTAGACACAAGCTCATATCCGTTATTGCCTAAAATACCAAGCATAACCTCGGTATCCACAAGATTTTTAGGGCAACCTAAAGAAACGAAGCCTATTTTAATATCCAAAATATCACCTACTCTTCGGTGCTAATTTCAGCCTCGTCAGCTTCAACAGTTTCGTTATTGTCCGAATTTATAATTTCTATTTCACCGGCAGCGATTTCTTTTACTGCTTCTGTAATGCTGCGAGCGCCATCCATGCCTACTTCTGTTTCGGCAAAGGTTTCTTCAGAAATTTGACGTGCGCGCTTGGCAGCTGCGATAACTAAGCTGTAACGACTGCCTGCCTTTTCCATTAAATCGATAATTGAAGGATATAACATCATAATAAAACATTCCTCTCTATTTTTAATTTTTAACAAAAGTTTCTATTAATTTGCCATTTCTTGCTGTTCGCATTTTTTCAGATAAAATAATGCTTTCGAGTTTACTAACTGCGCATTCTAAATCGTCATTTATTAATACGTAGTTATATTTAACTGCGTTTGAAAGCTCCCATTTAGCGGTTTCTAATCTTTTAGCAATGACTTCTTCTGTTTCTGTTCCACGACCGATTAACCGTTGTTTTAAAATAGCTAAAGACGGTGGAATTACAAAAACAAAAACAGCTTCAGGATATTCACTTTTAACCTGCATTGCTCCCTGAACTTCAATTTCTAAAATTACATCTTTACCATCGTTGAGCATTTTTTCAACAACATCTTTAGGCGTTCCGTAATAGTTGCCGCAAAAACATGCCCACTCAATAAAACCATCGTTATCTATCTTATCTTTAAATTCTTCTTCTGTCAAGAAAAAGTAGTTTTTTCCATCAACTTCACCATCACGAGGTGCTCTTGTTGTCGCAGAAATTGAAAGAAAAATGTCGGAATTGCGTGATAAAAGCTCAGAACATACAGTACCTTTACCTGCGCCAGACGGACCTGATACAACCAATAACAACCCTCTATTTGTCATCTTCAGGCTCCTCCTCATCAACTTCCAACAGTTCAGAATCATCCAAACGGTGAGCAACAGTAACAGGTTGAACGGCAGAAAGAATTATATGGTCACTATCCATTATTATAACCGCACGGGTTCTTCTGCCATATGTTGCATCGACAAGCATGCCTCTGTCACGTGCGTCCTGAATAATTCTCTTAATTGGTGCAGACTCAGGACTTACTATTGCAACCAGACGGCTCGCGGAAACAATGTTACCAAATCCGATATTTATAAGCTTCATAATAAGTGCCTCCTACTACTCTACGTTTTGAATCTGCTCACGCAGTTTTTCTATTTCAGATTTAATTTCAACCACTAGCTTAGTGATGTCCTTGTCATTAGCTTTAGAACCTATTGTATTTGTTTCGCGATTTAATTCCTGAACTAAAAAGTCGAGCTTTCTGCCTACAGGCTCGTCTTGCGCAAGTATGTCATCGAGTTCAACAAAATGGCTTTTTAATCTTACTAATTCTTCGTTGATGCACACTCTGTCTGCCATTATACCTACTTCGGTTAAAATTCTGCCCTCGTCAGCTTTAAATTCGCCTAAAAGCTCTTTCATACGTTCTTCAAGCTTGTGAGCATATTCTGCCACAACTTTAGGAGAAATTTCTTCAATTTTTGCTGTTAGTTCCTGAATTTTTCCTGCTTTTTCTTTTAAATCGTTAAATAAACGCTCGCCCTCGCGTTTGCGCATTGATAAAAAGTCTTCCATAGCCGGTTTTAGACAGGATAAAAACATCTGCCATACTTCTTCTTTATCCTCTTCTTGTTGCTTTGTAACGAAAATATCAGAAAAACGTGTCATATCTGAAACGGCAATTTCTTGCTTTATACCGCATTTTTCTTTTATCTGATTGAGCAATGAGTAATAATTCATACAAAGCGATTCGTCTAAAATAACAGCTTTGTCATCGCTTGTATAATTTTCGATGTATATAAATACATCGACTTTTCCTCGTGATATATTTTCTAAAACATATTCACGAATTTTATCTTCTAAATATCCATAAGCTCTTGGTAATTTTACGGTTACATCGCTATAACGATGATTTACAGAGCGAATATCAATTACGATTTTCTTAGTTTCGTCAATTTGTTCATAGCGCCCATAACCGGTCATACTGTTTAGCATTGCTCTACTCCTCCTGATTTCTCTTCATTTTTTGCTGCTCTAAATAAATCAGCAAAACTGAAATATCTGCCGGACTAACACCTGATATTCTGGCTGCCTGCCCTAAAGACAATGGCTTTATTGCACTAAGTTTTTGTCTTGCTTCAAGTCTTAATCCGTCAATTGCAGAATAATCTATGTCTTCTGCCAGTTTTTTATCTTCAAGCTTTTTAAATTGCTCGACCTGCTTCATCTGGCGTGAAATATATCCGTCGTATTTAATACGAACTTCAACTAATTCAATTTCAAACCGGTTAAGCATTGGTCTGTCTTTGTCTAATACACTTAAAAGCTTATAGTCAAGCTCCGGTCTGCGCAATAAGTCTGCTAGCTTTATTCCGGTTTTTATAGGTGTTGAATTGTGCTCTTCTAAAAATTTATTTACACTGTTATCCGGTGGAATGGTAGTTTTTTCGAGACGTTCCTGCTCTGCTCTGACACGTGCCATTTTATTACAAAACGCTTCATACCGTTTTTTAGATATTAATCCTACTCTATATCCTTCCGGTGTCAGACGTTCATCAGCATTATCCTGTCTTAAAAGCAGTCTGTACTCAGAACGTGATGTCATCATTCTGTATGGCTCTTTTGTTCCTTTGGTAACCAAATCATCAATAAGAGTTCCTATGTAGCTTCCTGAACGGTCTAATGTCATCGGTGACATATTTTTAAGCTTTAAAGCTGCATTAATACCGGCAACCAAGCCTTGAGCTGCTGCTTCTTCATAACCCGAGCTGCCGTTAAACTGTCCTGCGCCGTAAAGACCGGGAATTTCTTTAAATTCCAGTGTGGGATAAAGCTGAGTCGGATCAATACAATCATATTCAATTGCATATGCGGTACGCATCATCTGCACATTTTCAAGACCGGCAATTGATCGCAGCATTTTTATCTGAACATCTTCCGGAAGGCTTGAAGACATTCCCTGAACGTACATTTCATCAGTATTTGCACCCATAGGTTCTATAAAGAGCTGATGTCTTTCTTTATCTGCAAATCGAACGACCTTGTCTTCAATAGAAGGACAATATCTTGGACCTACTCCTTCAATTTTACCGCTGTAAAGAGGAGAACGATGCAGGTTTTCTTTTATAATTCGATGCGTTTCTGCATTGGTATATGTTAAATAGCAAGAAACCTGATTTTCGCCAATATTATCATTTTCAAATGAAAATGGTGTTATTTCATCATCACCGCATTGTTCTTCCATCTTAGAAAAATCGACGCTTGAACGATTAATTCGTGCCGGTGTTCCGGTTTTAAAGCGCATTAATTTTGCGCCTAATTTTACAAGAGATTCAGACAAACTGTTTGCAGGGAACATACCATCAGGACCGCTGCTGTATGCCACATCGCCAATGATGATTCTGCCCATAAGATATGTGCCGGTACAAATTATAACCGCTTTAGTGCGGTAATATGCACCAATGTGAGTAACTACACCGCTTATTGCACCATTATCGCTTGTAATATCAATTATTTCGGCCTGTTTAAGTTCCAATCCTTTGGTCTGCTCAATGGTATGCTTCA
Source organism: Clostridia bacterium (assembly GCA_017546245.1). GTDB lineage: Bacteria > Bacillota > Clostridia > UBA1381 > UBA9506 > RGIG1666. The sequence goes on from JAFYXI010000019.1 coordinate 29,089, forward strand.
TTACAGCCTGATATGCTCTTCTGTCAGACTGAACACGAAGAGAATGAACAGCAGGACCTTTGCCGCGGTTGAGCATTCTTGACTGTAAAAATGTTTTGTCGGCAGCTTTTCCCATTTCACCGCCCAAAGCATCAATTTCTCTTACCAAATGTCCTTTAGCAGTTCCGCCGATAGATGGATTGCATGGCATATTTGCAACGGCATCTAAATTAATTGAAAACAAAGCTGTGTAAAGACCTAAACGAGCACAAGCAAGTGCCGCTTCGCATCCTGCGTGTCCTGCACCAACTACAACTACATCATAGTCACCTGCATAATATGATGCAGTTTCGGGTAGCTTTATTTCGACATTTTCATTAATCATATCTAAGGTTACTCCTTTAAAAACATAAACCGAAATTTTACTTTATCTCATATTCTTTTATTGTATCATTTTTCTGCGTGGTTGGCAATAAAAAAATCAAAAAAATATTGATTTTTCAAGATAAAAACACCTCTTTAACACAAAAAGTCAAAGAGGTGTTTGATTTTTATTCTAAATAATCCTTCAATTTTTTACTTCTGCTAGGGTGACGAAGTTTTCTTAAAGCTTTTGCTTCAATCTGTCTTATGCGTTCACGGGTTACATTAAACTCTTTACCAACTTCTTCCAAGGTGCGTGCTCTGCCGTCTTCTAAACCAAAACGAAGCTTTAAAACCATAGATTCGCGAGGTGTAAGAGTATCTAAAACATCGCCAAGCTGCTCTTTTAAAAGCATAAATGATGCAGCTTCAGACGGCGCAGGAGCATCGTCATCCGGAATAAAGTCACCTAAATGGCTGTCTTCTTCTTCACCTATAGGTGTTTCAAGAGAAACCGGCTCCTGTGCTATTTTCATAATTTCGCGAACTTTGTCAACTGACATATTAAGCTCTTTTGCAATTTCGTTCGGGTGCGGATCACGTCCCAACTCCTGAACTAACTGACGCGAAACACGAATAAGCTTATTTATAGTTTCAACCATATGAACAGGTATTCGTATTGTACGAGCCTGGTCGGCTATTGCACGGGTAATTGCCTGACGAATCCACCAGGTTGCGTAAGTACTGAACTTATATCCTTTTGTATAGTCAAATTTTTCAACTGCTTTAATTAAACCTAGGTTTCCTTCTTGAATAAGATCTAAGAATAACATACCTCGGCCTACATAACGTTTAGCTATTGATACAACCAGTCGAAGATTTGCCTCAGCTAATCGTCTGCGCGCTATGGCATTACCCTCGCCCATCTGTTTTGCAAGTTCAAGCTCTTCATCAGCGTCTAAAAGTGGTACTTTACCTATTTCTTTTAAGTACATTTTAACATGGTCATCAATGGATACACCCTCAACGCTTGAGATTTCCATTACTTCTTCGCTTAAGTCTGTGTTTTCGTTAGGTTTTAAATCTTCGATTTCCTCTTCGATTTTTTCGAGTTCCTTGTCCATATCGGCAACGACCTCGACACCTTCTTTTTCAAGTTTTTCATATAATAACTCGATTTGTTCGGCTTCCATTTCTACTTCTGAAAGGGAATCCATAATTTCCTTAAATGTTAAAATTCCATTTTGCTTTCCTTTTGCTACAAGATCCTCAATTATAGCAAGTTTCTGCTTTTCTAATTCTTCCATTACAGTCCCCTCCTTACAGTAAATTTCCGGATTAAAGCATTGACCTCTTCTACCTTGCCCTCTTTTGCAAGCTGTTTTATCTTGCTGTTCATTAACTCACCTTTCATTTTTTTTATCATATCTTTTGCTGCCTGAACGCTATCGCATTCATACTCGCGATAAAGTATGGCAGCCGCCTTTTCTTTTAAAGACGGATCTATATATGAAAGGAAACCCGAAGCTTGTGCTTCTGCAGTTTCACTTTTATAAGACAACATTGCCTCAAAAAGTTTTTTATTATCTTCACCGGAAAATAATTCCGGACTTAATTCTTCTTTTGCCAGCTCAAATGCTTTTCTTTGAAAAAAGATAATGTTTAAAAGCATTCGCTCTGCTTTATATGTTGCTGTACTTTGCGCTTTATCTGCCTGAGCTTTAATATCTGCCGCTGTTTCATTTTGCTGCACATATTTTTCATTTCGGGCTTGTTTTTGACTTGTGCGATAAATTATTTTGTTTACTTCTGTCAAAATAGCTGCATCAGAAATATCTGTTTCGTTAGCAATGCGTTTTATGTACGCATCGCGTTCGATTTGATTTTCAATAGTTGCAAGAATTTCGGCAGTTTTTGTTACAAAAGCAACCTTACCATCTATATCTGTTAAGTCAAAATCTGACCTGAGTCTCATTATTTTATATTCAACTGCACCTAATGCCTGTGATAAGCATTTTCTGAAGCTTTCTGCACCTTTTTTTTGTAAAAATTCATCTGGATCTTTAGCACCGCTAAATTGAACAACTTTTATTTTGTTGCCGGCAGATGAAAGAATATCTACCGACTTTAATGCGGCATTCTGACCGGCGCTGTCGCTATCGTAGCAAACATAAATCATACTTGCATATCTTTTTAAAAGCGCAGCCTGCTCATCGGTAAACGCTGTTCCTAAACCTGCAATTACATTTGGTATTCCGTATTGATTAAGCGAGGCTACATCCATATAACCTTCAACTAATATAAGACCATCTTTTTGACCGTATTGTTTAGCATGATTTAAATTATAAACATTACGGCCCTTATGAAACACCGGGGTTTCGGGAGAATTCATATATTTAGCCGGATCATCACCTAAAGCACGTCCGCCAAAAGCAATTACACTTCCCCTGACATTTATAATCGGAAACATCAGTCGGTTACGAAACTTGTCGTACACTCTTCCTTTTTCATTTTTTACGGCAAGACCTGCGCTTACAATTTCGTCCTCAGTATAACCTTTTTCTTTTAAAAAGTCACAAAGGTCGCTCCATTCATCTTTTGCATAACCTAAACCAAATTTTATTACCGTATCGCGGGAAAGCATACGTTTTTTGACATATTCATGAGCTGTTTTAGCATTTTTATCAAGCAGATTGTCAACAAAATGCCTTGCTGCAACGACATTCATTTCGTATATTCGTTGTTTTAAATTTACTTCTGCTTCGTTTTGAGTGTATCCGCCTTTTTCTTCTTCTAAAGTAACACCGGCGCGTTGTGCCAAAAATTTTAAACTGTCGACAAAATCCAGATTTTCCATTTTCATTACAAAATCAAAGATGTTACCGCCTGCGCCGCAACCGAAGCAATAATAAAGCTGCTTGTCCTCGCTGACGTGAAATGACGGAGTTTTTTCTTTATGAAAAGGACAGAGACCGGTATAGCTGTTGCCGTTTCGTTTAAGTTTAACGTACGAAGATACCACATCGACAATATTATTTCTGTGCGATACTTCACTTATTGAGTTTTGTGAATATCTTGGCAATCTTCTCTCTCCTTTTAATATTGTGATACTTAAAATAAAAGCCACAATTTACTTTTTCGACATAATTATTTAAAATCCTTTTTTTAATTTTAAAAATTTTATCTTATTACATCTTATCCAATTATTGACAAATTATGCATCAGCGCAAACTCCACGACTTTGGAATAAAAAGTTCATCGAATTTATAAATAGCATAATTGTCTGTCATACCGGCAATATAGTCGACCACAACACGTTCTGTTCCCATAGTATCAATGTTAGCCCTGTCATCGTCAGGCAAGCGCTCGGGTTCTTTCATAAAAGTTTCAAAAAGCATTTGTAATATGTTTTTAGCTTTTGCTTCTTCTTTTTTTGCGATATTACTTGTGTAAACATTAGCAAACATATATTCCCTTAAAGTCATCATTGCTTTATGTACAGTATCTGACATTGCAATTTTATCAGAATCTGTACTGTTTGCCACTACATCGAGTATCAAAGTGTTTATACGTTTTCCGTGAGATTTTCCTAAGTGCTCAATACATTCTTTCGGAATATCGTATTCCTCTATTATTCCACCGCGGATAGCATCATCTATATCGTGATTTATATACGCGATGCGGTCTGCAAGTTTTATTATCTGTCCTTCTAAAGTTGATGCTTCATTAGAACCTGCGTGGTTTAATATTCCGTCACGCACTTCATATGTAAGATTTAATCCCTTTCCATTTTCTAAAAGCTCAACTACTCTAAGGCTTTGCTTATAGTGTCTGAATCCGAATGAAGAAATTTCATCTAAGATTGCTTCGCCTGAATGACCAAATGGTGTATGACCTAAATCGTGACCTAAAGCTATAGCTTCTGCCAAATCTTCATTAAGTCGCAGTGCACGTGCTATTGTTCGAGCGATTTGAGAAACCTCAAGTGTGTGCGTAAGTCTTGTACGATAGTGATCGCCCTCGGGAGCTAAAAACACCTGAGTTTTATGCTTTAAGCGTCTGAAAGACTTAGCGTGAATAATTCTGTCACGATCACGTTGAAACTCAGTTCTTACAGGACATAACGGCATAGGTGTTTGTCTGCCCATGGTATTTGATGATTTTTGTGCATACTTTGATAAAGTCATATCTTCAAGCTGTTCGCTCATTTCTCTGATTAACATTAAATTCACCGCCTTATATAATGTCACATATTTTATACCCAAAAATCTACATTTTAAAACAACATTTTGCAATTTTTTCACAAAAATCTGCAAAATAAAGGATCGCGCCGCAAATATTTTGATAAAACGCTCGGAGCGATCCTTTTAAATTCATTTTTTTATTATTTGCTTTTGATATATTCATCAATAGCTTTTGCAGCAGTTTTACCTGCGCCCATTGCCAAAATAACAGTTGCAGCACCTGTTACGGCATCACCGCCGGCATAAACACCTTCGCGGCTTGTAGCACCGTTATCATCAGTAATTATTCCGCCCCAAGAATGTGTATCAAGCCCTTTAGTGGTGCTTCTGATAAGCGGATTAGGCGACTGACCGATAGCAATAACAACGGTTTCTACATCTATAATATGCTCAGAATCTTTTATAGCAACAGGTCTGCGTCTGCCGCTGGCATCAGCTTCTCCAAGTTCCATAGAGATTACTTCCATACCGGTAACATATCCTTCATCGTTTCCTAAAATTTTATTAGGATTGGTAAGCATAAGAAACTCTATACCTTCTTCTTTTGCGTGATGTACCTCTTCAAGTCTTGCCGGCATTTCTTCTTCTGAACGGCGATAAACTATGTAAACATTTTCAGCACCAAGTCGTTTTGCACAGCGAGCTGCGTCCATCGCTACGTTTCCGCCCCCTACTACAGCAACTGATTTACCAACTGCGATAGGTGTATCTGTATTCGGAAAATCGTAAGCGCGCATAAGATTTATACGTGTTAAAAATTCATTTGCAGAATATACACCGTTTAAGTTTTCACCTTCAATTTTCATAAAGCTTGGTAAACCTGCACCTGTTCCGATATATACTGCTTCATATCCGTTTTCGAAAAGCTCGTCAACAGAGAAGATTTTTCCTACTACCATATTTGTTTCTATTTTTACACCAAGACCTTTTAAGGTTTCGATTTCTTTTTGCACGATAGCTTTAGGAAGTCTGAATTCAGGTATTCCGTACATCAAAACGCCGCCTGCTGTATGAAAAGCTTCTAAAACAGTAACATCATATCCTAACTTAGCTAAATCGCCTGCGCAGGTAAGGCTTGACGGACCTGAACCTACGACCGCAACCTTATGACCGTTAGGCGTAATATCAAAGCTTTCTTTCTTTCCGTTTTTCATATACCAGTCAGCAACAAAACGCTCTATTCTGCCTATTCCTACACTATCGCCTTTTATGGCACGTACACAGTGTTTTTCACACTGATTTTCCTGCGGACATACACGACCGCAAACTGCAGGCAATGCGTTTGTTTCTTTTATTTTGTTATAAGCACTTTCAAAATCGCCTTCAGCAACAAAATGAATAAATTCAGGGATTTTAACATTAACCGGGCAACCCTGCATACAAGGCTTGTGCTTACAGTTAAGACATCTTTGAGCTTCTTCTATAGCCATTTCTTCTGTATATCCTAAGGCAACCTCTGAAAAATTGCAGTTTCTTACATTGGGCTCTTGTACAGGCATTTCTACCTTATTTAAAGACATATTAGGCATTTTCTAAACCTCCAAACATACGGCAATCTGATTCTCTTTCATGTTTTTTGTACATCTGCTGACGGCGCATTGCTAAATCAAAATCAACAAGGTGACCGTCAAAATCAGGGCCGTCAACACATGCAAACTTAGTTTCACCGCCTACTTCAACACGGCAACCGCCACACATTCCCGTTCCATCTATCATGACAGGATTCATACTTACAATTGTTTTAATACCATACGGGCGTGTTAATTCGCATATCATTTTCATCATAATTAACGGACCGATAGCAATTACCAAATCATAATTTTCGCCTGAATCTATAAGTTCTTTAAGTGCATTGGTAACAAAGCCTTTGTTTCCGTTTGAACCATCGTCTGTCATAACTACAGTTTTATCACTTACGGCATTTACTTTATCTTCTAAAATAACTAAGTCTTTGTTTCTGAAGCCGATTATTGAATGTACTTCTGCACCTAAACGGCTTAATTCTTTAGCTTGCGGATATGCTATAGCAGTTCCTAAGCCTCCACCGATAACCGCAACTTTTTTGTAACCTTCTAAATGAGATGCTGTCCCTAAAGGGCCAACAAAATCTAAAATAAAATCACCTTCGTTTAAGGTATCAAGTTCTTTTGTGGTTTTACCAACTTTCTGGAAAATGATAGTTACTGTGCCCTTTTCTCTGTCATAATCAGCTATAGTAAGCGGAATACGTTCGCCGCCATCTTTAATTCTAAAGATTATAAACTGACCCGGTTGTGCTTTTTTCGCAACTAAGGGAGCCTCTATTTCCATTAATGTAACCTGTTCGTTAAGTCTTTCTTTTTTTGCTATTTTAAACATGATAAACCTCCTTGACTAATAACATGGTTTATAATTACTGTTGTTTTTTCATTCTTCCGGCTAACTTGTCACGGTCGCTTTTTGATAATATTTTTTTGCGCAATCTTATGGACTCGGGAGTAATTTCAACAAGCTCATCATCTGATATAAATTCAAGACATTGCTCCAGACTTAATATAAGCGGCGGCGTGAGTTTTACAGTATCGTCGCTGCCTGCTGCGCGCATATTGGTTACATGCTTTTTCTTACACACATTAACTGTTAAATCCTCGTTTTTAGCATTTTCGCCAACTATCATTCCCTCGTATACGTGTACGCCGGGTCCTACAAATAATCTTCCTCGCGTTTCGGCATTTACAAGTCCGTAAGTAACGGTATCGCCGGTTTCCCAAGCAATCAATGAGCCACGGTCACGCATTTCAATTTCACCGCGATATTCACTGAATCCGTCTAAAACAGAATTCATAACACCATTACCTTTAGTGTCGGTTAAAAACTCGCTGCGATAGCCAATTAAACCTCTTGACGGAATTTTAAATTCCAATCTCATATATCCACCATCGGTTGGGTGCATATTAGTCATTTCAGCTTTTCTTGAGCCGAGCTTTTCTATTACGTTACCGGCAAATTCTTCAGGAACATCAATAACTAATTCTTCGATAGGTTCAAGAATTTTTCCGTTCTTTTCTTTAAAAATAACCTGCGGACGTGATACCTGAAATTCGTATCCTTGTCTTCGCATTGTTTCTATCAAAATTGATAAGTGAAGCTCTCCGCGACCCGATACCTTAAAGCAATCCGCGCTGTCGGTTTCTTCAACTTTAAGGCTAACGTTTGTTTCAAGTTCTCTGAAAAGACGTTCTCTTAAGTGTCGGCTTGTTACAAAGTCACCTTCCTGACCGGCAAACGGACTGTTATTAACTAAAAAGTTCATCGATATTGTCGGTTCATCAACCTCTATAACAGGAAGAGGGTCGATGTGCGATGAATCACATAAGGTTTCGCCTATATTAACATCACCAAGACCGGCTATGCTGCATATATCACCTGCAGTAACCATTTCTGTTTCCTGACGCTTCAGACCGTCAAAGGTATAAAGTCTTCCTACTTTAACATTTGCAGTTGCGCCGTCGGCGCGGCAAATAGATATGTTTTCACCATATTTAATAGAACCGCGTGCAACTTTTCCTACAGCTATTCTTCCTATATATTCATCATAGTCTATGTTAGATACAAGCATTTGAAGCGGCGCACTTTCATCACCTGTAGGTGCGGGAACATACTTTAATATAGTATCAAAAAGAGCAAGCATATTATCTTCCTGTTCGTATGTTTCGTATCCGCTTGTTCCCTGTTTGGCCGAAGTATATATAATAGGAAAATCAGCCTGCTCGTCACTTGCCCCAAGCTCTATAAACAAGTCAAGCACTTCATCAATAACTTCTGACGGTCGAGCCTGCGGACGGTCAATTTTATTAACAACCACAATAGGTTTTAAATCAAGCTCTAAAGCTTTTTTTAATACAAAACGTGTCTGAGGCATTGCACCTTCAAACGCATCCACTACTAACAAGACGCCTTCAACCATACCTAAAACACGTTCAACTTCTCCACCAAAATCGGCATGCCCCGGGGTGTCCACAATGTTTATTTTAACTCCGTTGTAATGAACAGAAGTATTTTTGGATAAAATAGTTATTCCGCGTTCGCGCTCTAAGTCGTTAGAGTCCATTACGCGTTCTTCAACCTGTTCGTTATCGCGATAAATACCGCTGTTTTTTAAAAGCACATCAACCAAAGTGGTTTTTCCGTGGTCAACGTGTGCAATGATTGCTACATTGCGAATGTTTTCTGCCATTTTTAAGCCTCCAAGAAAAATAGTACAACTATTTATTTTATCACAAAATCCACAAAAGTCAAATATAAAATTGACAACTTGCTGTTTTTTTGTTAAAATATATAACATATTGCGCAAAAAAGGAGAAAAAGGTATGTTTATATCAAAAAATCTGGCTGTTAATGAAAAAAATCATTTAACAGTTGGCGGAATTGATGCCGTAGAACTTGCCCAAAAATACGGTACACCATTATATGTTATGGATGAAAATTTAATAAGAGAAAACTGCCGACTGTATAAATCTTCAATAGATAAATATTACAACTCAAACGGTCTTGCTCTTTATGCAAGCAAGGCTTTTAGTTCGCTTGCGATATATAAAATTGTAAATGAAGAAGGTATGGGAATTGATGTTGTATCCGGCGGCGAACTTTATACAGCGTTAAAAGCAGAGTTCCCTGCTGAAAAAATATATTTTCACGGCAACAACAAAACAAAGGATGAGCTTAAAATGGCTTTAGACAGCGGTGTAGGTCGCATTGTTGTTGATAATTTAACCGAGCTTTCTGTTCTTAACGAGCTTGCACTTTCAGAAAATAAAACTGCTGACATTTTGTTCAGAATTAAGCCCGGAATAGATGCCCATACCCATAGCTTTGTAATGACCGGTCAGATTGATTCTAAATTCGGTGTTGCACTAGAGACCGGAGAGGCTTTTGAAATCATAAAAACTGCAAGCGAAATGCAGGGTGTGAACGTAGTTGGTATTCATTGTCATATTGGCTCTCAGATTTTTGATTTAAAGCCGTTTGAGCAAGCTGCAGATGTTATGATGACATTTATGGCAAAAATTAAAAACGAGCTTAAAATTGAGCTTTCTGAGCTAAATTTAGGCGGCGGATTTGGAATAAGATATGTTGAATCAGATACTCCTATTGAATATGATAAGTATATGGAAGCAGTAAGCAAAGTTGTAAAAGCTTCTGCTGTAAAATATGATTTGAAGCTACCTAAAATTATAATGGAGCCGGGTCGTTCTATTGTTGCGTCAGCCGGCACAACGCTCTACACTATCGGTTCGGTAAAAGAGATTCCAAATATACGCAAATATGTTGCAGTTGATGGCGGAATGGCTGATAATCCGCGATACATTCTATATCAATCTGAATATGATTTTGTCGTTGCCAACAAAGCAGGCAATGACAAAACCGAAACTGTGACAATAGCAGGAAGATGTTGTGAATCTGGTGACCTTTTAGGTGAAAATGTTAAGCTTCAGAATGCCGAGGTGGGAGATATTCTTGCTGTACTTGCTACCGGTGCTTATAACTATTCAATGTCAAGTCACTATAATCGATTGCCTAATCCTGCTGTTATAATGATTAAAAACGGAAAAGAACGAGTTATAATCAAACGCGAATCTTACGAAGATTTGGTTAAAAACGACTTGTTTTAGACAATTAAAATAAAGGAGCTGTAGCAAAATGAAATTCATTTTGCTACAGCTCCTTTGGGCTGGAAGGAAAATAGCGCAGTACTCTTTCGAGTATCATCGGGCACTAAGAGCAAAGCATCGTTACACTCGCTTTGTCAAAGTGCCCAGTGTTACTGGACAAACTGAACCCGTAGGGGTCACCCGAAGGCGTACGTGGGTACGTCGAGAGGTGAAGTTTGTTCAAAACACAAGGCATTATAAAAAAGGAATTCGTTAAATAACGAATTCCCACATTAAGTTTTGAGTTATTTTAAC
>JAFYXI010000020.1 GCA_017546245.1 Clostridia bacterium
ACATCTGTTCCCATCTGAAAGACCGGAACATCAATCTGCTTTCCTACAACCTCAAGCTGTTTTATAGCTGCAGGACGGTAAATATCACAAGCAACCATCAAAGGACGCTTATTATGCTTTTTTCTCATATATCCGGCAAGCTTTGCACAGAATGTAGTTTTACCTGCACCCTGAAGACCTGCCATCATAACAACTGTGGGCACCTGCTTGCCGAATTCGATTCTGGCATTTTCGCCGCCCATAAGCTGTGTTAATTCATCATTTACTATTTTAACAATCTGCTGACCGGGGGTTAAGCTTTCTAAAACGTCTGCCCCTGCAGCTCTTTCAGATACTTTTGCAATAAAATCTTTAACAACTTTAAAGTTTATGTCTGCTTCGAGGAGAGCCAGCTTTATTTCGCGCATAGATTCTTTTAAATCCTTGTCTGTAACTATGCCCTTACCGCGCAGCTTTTTAAATGTTTGCGTAAGCTTTTCAGATAAGTTTTCAAATGCCACAGCTTTCCCCTCCTTAACATTTTAAGTATCTTTTTTATAATTCTGCACGAATTTTATCAATTCTTTCAGATAACTCTTTCATTGCTACCGCTAACTTGTGCGAATGAACATACATTGTTTCGTACTGACGCATATTTGTCAAAAGCGCAGATACATCTGAGAGCTTTTCGCCGATTTGCATAAATCTTTTTACCAAGCCAAGCTTTTCTTCAAGCTCGAAAAGCTGCTTTTCGCCACGTTTTATGTTATCGCGCACACCCTGTCGGCTTATTCCCAAAGGCTCGGCAATTTCTGCAAGCGATAAATCTTCATTATAATATAAATCAATAGCCTCTGCCTGCTTTTCTGTCAGCATATCGCCGTAAAAATCATATAGCATTGTAACTGTCATATCTTTACTCACAAAAATCACCTCACTTTTTATAGGGTGTAAAGGTCTTGACCTAAACACCTCTACTATTTTAACGGATTATACGGCAAATGTCAAGAGGTTTTTTAATAATTTTGTAAAATTTTATTAACGCAATTGAAATTTTATTTATCGAACTGTATATTAACGAACTTAAATACATTTTAACATAATAAAGAGGCTATAAAAAACCGGCGTTTTTTATAGCCTCTTTATTAATTATAATCAGTCTCCGAAACAAATACCCATCCCTTTTGCCATCTTTACTAATTCGCAATCAGGGTCTACACCTTTATTCTTACCTATAACATCTTCTAATGATTCATACGACATTTCGTCACCCTTTAATGTCACCATATTTCCGAATTTTCCGTTCATAAGCAGTTCAACAGCCGCAGAACCGTAACGTGTTGACAGTATTCTGTCGCGCGAGGTCGGTGTACCGCCGCGCTGAATATGCCCTAAAATTGTAGCACGCGCCTCTAAGCCTGCAAGCTTTTCAAGCTCATCGGCAACAACTGCTCCTATTCCGCCTAAGCGAATAGGGTCAGGACTGTCATCAACCACACGGCTGACGTGAATTTCTCCGTTTTTCGATTTTGCACCCTCGGCAACCACTACAATACTAAAGTTGCGTCCTCTGTCTTTACGTTCTTTTATCGCACCGGCAATTTTATTTATATCATATGGCAGCTCGGGAATCATAATAGCATCTGCGCCGCCAGATATTCCTGCTGCTAAGGCAATCCAACCCGCATAACGCCCCATAACCTCTAAAACCATAATTCTGTTATGTGATGCCGCTGTTGTGTGCAGACGGTCTAAAGCCTCTGATGCCACACTTACTGCTGTGTCAAATCCAAAGGTATAGTCTGTGCAGGCTAAATCATTGTCTATCGTTTTCGGCACACCTACAACCTTAACTCCTTTTCTGGCATAGTCACGACCGCTTGTCAATGTGCCGTCACCGCCTATTATTATCATTGCATCTATGCCGTTCTTTTTGATATTTTCCACACCCACATCCGACACATCACGATAAACTGTTTTGCCGTTTTCTTCAAAAGGATATGCAAACAAATTATCTTTGTTTGAGCTGTTTAATATCGTTCCGCCTATTGGAAGAATACCCGAAACCGCATCTAAATCAAGCGGAACAACATTGTTGTGATATAAGCCGTTATATCCGTGCATAAAACCAACAACCTCAAGCCCGTATTTTAAAATTGCGGTTCTTACCGCCGCACGAATAACCGGATTTAACCCCGGGCAATCTCCTCCGCCCGTCATAATACCTATTTTTTTAATTTTTTCTGACATTTAAAGACCTCCTGATAATTACTTTATGACAATTCTGATACATTTTTTAAATTATTTTGCAAGTACGACATAAATATGATATACTTGTTATATACGAATTTTATTTTTTACAATTCAGGTGAAAATTATGACAACAAAAGTTATAAAAATTTTATCAGAAAAAGATTTTGATTTGCTGCAAGAGCCTGCCCGTTGCTTAGCCAACGGCGGATTGGTTGTTTTTCCTACCGAAACGGTTTACGGCTTGGGGGCAAATGCACTTATACCCGACAGCGTAAAAAAAATTTTTAATGCTAAAGGCAGGCCGTCTGATAATCCTTTAATAGTTCACGTTTCAAATAAAAATCAGGTGTCAGAGATTGTGCAGAAAATTCCCGAATCGGCAGAAAAGGTAATGGATACGCTGTGGCCCGGACCAATTACGTTGGTAATGCCACGCGCTGAATGCGTGCCCGATTCTGTTACGGCAGGACTTGATACGGTTGCTGTACGCTTTCCGTCGCACTCCATCGCACAAAAGCTTATTGAGCTTGCCGGTGTTCCCGTTGCCGCTCCGAGTGCGAACACCTCAGGAAAACCGAGCCCCACAAAAGCCTCGCACGTTTTAGAGGATTTAAACGGCAAGGTCGATTACATCATAGACGGCGGCAGCTGTAATGTCGGCTTAGAATCAACTGTGCTCGATACCACCTGCACCCCTGCACAGATTTTAAGACCGGGCGGCGCATCAAAAGAACAGTTAGATGCAATCTTAGGCGAGGTTATCTACGACCCGGGGCTTACCGCAAAAGGCGTTGCTCCAAAAAGTCCCGGTATGAAATATAAGCACTACGCACCAAATGCTCAAATGACAATAGTCGAAGGGAAAAATCCTGATCATGAAGTTACAAGGCTTTTAGATGCTGCACACAAAGAGGGCAAAAAGGTGGGTATTTTAGCCTGCGGATTTAATGAATATAAGGCTGATTTTATATTTGACTGCGGAAGATTTGCAGAAGAATATGCCGCAAATTTGTTTGATGCCCTTCGCGAGCTTGATCTGCGCGGTGCTGATGTTATAATTGCAGAGTTTCCGTTTGGCGAAACAGGAATCGAGCCTGCCATACGCAACCGCATTTATAAAGCGGCAGGAGGTAATGTTATAAAATGCTGATTCGTAATATGACTGCAGATGATTTAGACGAGGTTTTCGAGCTTGAAACCGCCTGCTTTTCTCATCCGTGGACAAAAAATATGTTTGCAGGCGAACTCAAGCAAAAAACAACAACCTATATGGTTGCTGAAAAAAACAGCAAAATCGTGGGATATATGGGTATGTATCAGGCGGCAGATGAGGGCAACGTAACAAACATTGCCGTGCTGCCTGATTATCGCAGACTTGGCATAGCAAGTGCCTTGCTCAATTCGTTTATAAATCTTTGCATAGATAATAAGCTTCGTTTTTTAACCTTAGAGGTCAGAAAAAGCAACACAGGCGCAATATCTCTTTATAAAAAATTCGGTTTTACCGAAGTAGGTCTGCGTCCTAAATACTACGACAATTCAGAAGATGCCGTTTTAATGACCATATATTTTGATTAGGAGTGTGAAAAAGTGAGTAAGCTGATTTTAGGAATTGAATCTTCTTGCGACGAAACTGCGGCAGCCGTTATAGAAAACGGCAGAACTGTGCTTTCAAACGTAATTTCATCTCAGATAGATATACACAAAAAATATGGCGGTGTTGTTCCTGAGATAGCATCAAGAAATCATATTTTAAACATATCTCAGGTTATAGAGGGTGCTCTTTCAGAGGCAGGCAAAACCTTTGACGATTTAGATGCCATTGCCGTAACCTACGGCCCCGGCTTAATAGGTGCTCTTTTGGTAGGTGTGTCAGCCGCAAAGGCGATAAGTGCCGCACGCAATATTCCGCTTGTGGCAGTAAACCACATTCACGGACACATTGCGGCAAACTATATTGCACATCCTGACTTAGAGCCTCCGTTTGTTTGTTTAGTTGCATCGGGCGGACACAGCCACATTGTATATGTTAAAGACTATATGGATTTCGAGATTTTAGGCAGAACACGCGACGATGCCGCAGGCGAGGCTTTTGATAAAATTGCCCGTGTTTTAGGCTTGGGATATCCGGGCGGACCTAAGGTTGAAAAGCTTGCAAAAGAGGGCAAGAGCGGAGCTGTTAAATTTCCGCAGGTTGAATTTGATGACAACTGCTTTGACTTTAGCTTTTCAGGTGTTAAAACTGCTGTGATTAACCATTTGCATAAGCTACAGCAGCGTGGGGAAACATACAATGCGGCAGATATTGCAGCAAGCTTTCAGTACGCAGTGGTAAATGTGCTTACTGAGCATACAATCTGCGCAGCAAAAGCAAAAGGAGCTGACAAGGTCGTTTTAGCCGGCGGTGTCAGCGCCAACGGTGCATTAAGACAGTCCTTTGAGCGTGCCGCAGAAAAAAATTCTTTAAAGCTTTACTACCCCACACCTATTTTGTGTACCGACAATGCTGCAATGATTGCCTGTGCAGGATATTACAAAGCAGAAAAAGGTGAATTTGCAGACAGCACATTAAATGCTGCAGCTAACTTAAAGCTATAAATATATTCCGTCATATCTGACAGGAGGAAGCAAAATGGCAAGACGAAAGAAAAAAATACATCCGAAAAAGATTTTAGGTCTTATTTTGGTCTTTTTAATAGTTGTTTTCGGCAGTATTTTTATGTATGATTACGCTGGAATTTCAGTCGGCAGCGATATGCGTGAGATAAATGTAAAGGCAGGAGCTACAACACGTGATATTGCCTCGGAATTAAAATCAGAGGGCGTTATCCGCTTTCCTATGTTTTTCAGAATTATTTCCCGTATAGGCGGTCACGATTCTGAGTATAAGCAGGGAACATATATGCTTTCTGAAAGTGCCGGATATAACAAAATATTCAAAACCTTAAGCGACGGCTCTGCCGCACAGACCGTTTCGGTTAAGGTAACAATACCCGAAGGATTTGAACTGCGCCATATTGCCGACCGCTTAGAAGAGCTTGGCTTAATTGATCGGGATGAGTTTTACCGCGAAATTGAGCACGGACATTTTAATTATCCGTTTATAAATGCACTCCCCTTTCGCGAAAACCGATTAGAAGGCTACCTTTTTCCCGATACCTACGAATTTTTAAATGGCGAATCGGCTCACGACATTATAAATGCAATGCTTGCCCGTTTTAACGAGATTGTTTATACGCAAGAAAACAAAGCACGCGCCAAAGAGCTTGGTATGTCATTTGATGAAATGGTAACTCTCGCATCTATTGTTGAGCGCGAGGCTATGGGAGATGCAGACAGAAAAAATGTTTCGAGTGTTTTTCATAACCGTTTAAAAAGCAATGACTATCCTTATTTGCAGTCGTGCGCAACAGTCCAGTATATTTTAAAAGAACGCAAAACCATTTTATCACAGGCAGATACTAAAATTAAATCACCATATAACACCTATATAAACAAAGGTCTGCCACCCGGACCTATTGCATCACCGGGAGCAAAATCAATCGAGGCAACACTCTACCCCAACGATACCGATTATCTGTTTTTTGTACTCACATCTGACGGTGTTCACCACTTTTCAAAAACCTTTAATGAGCATCTTTCATATGGCGGATAATTTGAAAAAATGCAGTATCAGGACATACAAAAAAGTGCTTATATACTTGACATATTCTGCATTTTGTAATAAAATATATATAATAAGATAGTTAAATTATCTTTAATCACAGAAAAGTTTTTCCGCTCTTTAAAAATGAACGGCAGTTTTAGGGAAGTCCCTTACAGGAGGTTTGGCGGCATGAAGTACGGCATAGGCGACAAAATCGTGTACCCGATGCACGGAGCCGGCATCATTGAAGCAATAGAAGAACGCGAAATAATGGGTGTCTTGCAAAAATATTACATTATGAAAATGCCCATTGGCGATATGCGCGTTATGATTCCTATGAATAACGCAGAAGAAATCGGCATTCGTGATGTAATTGACGAAACCGAGGCTGACCGTGTGCTTAAAGAGTTTAAAGAATGCCGTAACGATATGGATCCTAACTGGAACAAACGCTATCGCGAAAATATGAGCCGCATTAAAAGCGGAGATATATACGAGGTTGTTCGCGTAGTTAAAAATTTAATGTTTCGCGATAAAAGCCGCGGCTTATCTACCGGCGAACGCAAAATGTTAAACAGCGCAAAACAAATTTTAGTCAGCGAACTTGTAGTGGCAAAGTCGCTCAGTCAGGGCGATATTGAATATATGATGAACGAAATTGTCGAGGCCGAATTATAAAAGCCTTGAAAACGAGGGGAGTGTCTGCCCATGGAAAACCGCAACAAGCTTACAGTTAAAATAGCAAACAAAAGCTATACTTTAGTTTCTGAGGATTCAAGAGAATATATGCTTGAGGTTTCGGATTTTGTAGACCAACACGTTAAACAGGTTAACGAGCTTTCTCCTTGTATGTCAGCCGAAATGGTTGCCGTTTTGGCTGCGCTTAACATTACAGACGAATATTTTAAAAACAAAAAAGAATATGAACAGGCAAATAACAAAATTATTGAATATACCAAAAAGCTTGAACAGCTTCAGGCAGAGCTTGACGAACTGAAAAAATAATGTCACAATGCCTTACATTTTAAATTATGCTTAATATCTTTTAAGGAAAGTGCCTCAAGACAATCTTAAATCCCCCCTTTTTTAAAGCGGTCTTAAGGCACTTTTTCTATAAGTATTTTAACATTTTTTACATATTCTGGAATTTTATTTTAAGGCTAAGGAGGTCTTTATAATGAAAACAAACAAAACATTAGCACTTATAGTTGCGCTTTGCTTTATTGCAGCTTTTGCGTGCAGCTGCAAGGATAAAGCAAAACCGATAGAGCCACAGGAAAGCATAAGCCTTTATTTTGGAAATAAAGACTCTACCGATTTAGTTGAAGAACGTTTTGAAACCGACGGTATTGAATTTGTTAAACTGCCCAAGGTTGTAATGGAAAAGCTGTTGGAAGGGCCTGAAAAATCTGATCACACTCGTATAATACGTGCAGGAACAAGTCTTTTAGATATAGCTTTAGATAAAAGTTCTGTAACTGTTAATCTTTCAAAAGAATTTTATAACGAAGAAAATATTTTAGATGTTTTAGCCTCTGCTTCAGTTGTAAAATCGCTTTGCTCAGTTTCAGGCGTTACAACCGTAAGCATTTTAGTCGAGGGAACACCGCTTATATTAGATGACGGAACAGTTATTGCCAATATGAAAGAAGGCGACTTGGTTTTTGATGCCGAAGCTTTAACGCAGGACGAAGCCAACATCACTCTCTATTTCAGTGATGAAGATGCCGATTCACTGGTTCGCGAGGTTCGCCGTGTTAATATCCCCAAGGGCGAAACAATGGAAAAAATCGTTCTTTCAGAGCTTATCAGCGGACCGGGCAAAGATAAAACATACAGAACTGTACCCGGCGAAACAAAAATACGTTCTATCGAAACCAACGACGGAGTCTGCTTTGTAAACTTATCACAGGATTTTATTACAAAATATGTCGGCGGCACGGCGGCAGAACAGCTTACTGTATATTCAATTGTAAACTCATTAACCGAGCTTGCAAATGTTGAAAAAGTGCAGTTTTTAATCGAGGGCGAAAAGAAAGATGTTTTTATACATATGGTTTTTAACGAACCTATTATCCGTGACGTCAGCATGGTAGAATAGGGGGATTTTAAAATGAAAAAACTTTTAGCTGTAGCTTTAGCATTAATAATACTTATACCCTGCTTTTCTACAAATATTTTTGCCGAGGGTATAATCGAAGTTGTCGTTGACGGAACACAGGTTGAATTTGATGCCCTTCCGTTTATCGACGAAAACAATCGCACCTTAGTTCCCATCCGTGCACTTTGCGTGGCATTAGGTATAGCTGATGAAGATGTAAATTTTTCAGATGGTGTAGTTACCATAAATGGCGAAGCAAAAGGCGAGCCTTGCACGATTTCTCTTACAATCGGCTCAAATGTTGCAATGGTAAACGGTATTGGCGAGGTGTTAGATACCTCGGCACAAATAGTAAATGACCGCACCTTTGTCCCGCTTAGATTCGTAACCGAAACCTTTGACTGTCATGTGCTGTTTTATGGTGCATCTGCTATGTATCCCAACCGCAGTCTTATAGATATTAAATCCCCGGCTTATACCAAGTTGGTTGTTTACACCACCCAGACAGCCGTAAACGATGAGCAAGTCGGCAAGATTTTAGAAATTGCAGCCGCAATTACAGGAATACATCAGGTTGACTGTATAATCGGTGAAAATGATACCTTTGTAGAACAACTTAACTTAATGCAGTTATCAGGTCATATGGATATTTTAATGGATACCGGATTTTTAACCGAAGATAAGCTTAAAGAGCTAACCGATTCAGACCGTTTTGCAAAACTTGACGAAGCAATTGCACTTTATGCTCCTGCGGCACTTGAATGGATTAACTCTGACAACGAGTTAAAAGCAAAGGTTTGCGATTCTGACGGCAATATAATTGCCTTTCCGGTAAAACGTAACGGAAAAATTGACAGATTTTACATTTCTGCATTTTCAAATGTGAACAAGGCAGTCAGCCTTATTCACGGTTTCAGAGAAGTAATTATGAGTATGGAATCAGCAACAACTATCAATTAATACAGAAACAAAGACCGCCACCTTTAGGCGGGTGTCCGTAAAACAGTTAAACCAAAATTTAACTATTTTACGGCATCTGTCAGACGGGGTTGGCCAAAAACGAAAGTAAGCTATACTTGGTTTGATGACCAGGTATAGCTTATTTTTTATCTCAAAAGCTATTAAAATAACGATTTGGAGGTACATATGATGCAGGAACTTAACTATATCCGTTGTGGTGATTACTATATTCCCGATATTCGCTTACCGGAAGAAAACAGACCTATTGGGCGTTGGGGGCGTATGCACAGAGAATACATCAAGGAGCATAACCCTATCCACTTCAACGATCTGTGTCTTAGCGGCGAACTTTGGACATATCTGGCTGACTTGAACGAGCAAGCACAGAACCGCCTTGAACTTATCATCGAGCAAATGATAGCCGCTGATGGGGTAACAGAGGGCATAAAGCAACACGATCAGATGGCATGGGTTGGTGCTATGAATAATATCCGCAACCGAGCTGAGGAAATTATAAAGACCGAGCTGATTTATAGCTGACATCGTAGAGGGACTTGTATCTAAGTTTAGGTGCAAGTCCCTCTTTACAGTGACACAAGGTTGGGCAGAAGGCTTATTTCGACACCTCTACACAGGGCGTGTAGAAGTTAGTTTGACAATCCCCCCCTTGAAGTCTCTTCAACTTGTCGTGAAGATGCTATAAGTTATAAAAATCCGTCATTATCCCGTTAAAATTAAACTTTTTGTGTCTTTTTTAGAAAAGCCATTGTAATTTTACAAAAGCAGGTGTATAATATTAAGCGAAATAAATACAGGGGAGCTTGAATTAGCAGGCTGAGAGGAAGTAACCGAACTTCGACCCTATAACCTGATGCGGATAATGCCGCCGTAGGAAGTCATACACAAGGATTTTTTACAGGAGGCATCCCACAAGGGTTGTCTCCTGTTTTTATTTTACAATTTCATACACGGGGAGCTTGTATCACAGGCTGAGAGGAAGGTGCAACCTTCGACCCATATACCTGATTTGGATAATGCCAACGTAGGGACTTTTGTGAGCATCACGGGAAATTTCCAAATCGGAGGTTTCCCGTATTTTTATTTTGGAGGTGCAATCATGGTAAAGGTAAACGGCACAGAGCTGGATATTGCAGGAAAAACAGTATCGGAGTATCTGGCAACAACCAACTACGATCCCAAGCGAATCGCAGTGGAACGCAATGGCGACATCGTATTTAAGTCTAAGTATGATGCGACCGTTCTTGATGATGGCGATAGTTTGGAGATCGTCAGCTTTGTGGGAGGTGGTTAATTGATCCCTTCCAAAAAAGAATGGACAGATGCTTTGATCGCTCGTCACGGAACCACCCTCCACGAACGGTTTTCTTCCGCAACGGTTGCAATCTGCGGTCTTGGCGGTCTGGGATCCAATATCGCTATTGCTTTGGCAAGAGCCGGTATCGGCAAACTGCTGCTGATTGATTTTGACCGGGTGGACATCACCAATCTGCACCGTCAACAATACAAAGCAAATCAGATCGGCTGCTACAAGGCAGATGCTCTTGCGGAAAATCTCCGTGAGATTGCACCTTATACAGTAATACGAACTGTGACAGAAAAGATTACAGAGGAAAATTTTTCCGATCTCTTAAAAGAGGCAGATGTCATCTGCGAAGCATTCGACAATGCAGATTCCAAAGCAATGCTTGTAAATGGGGTTTTGGAGCAATTACCCCAGTACTATTTGGTTGCGGCTTCCGGTATGGCCGGTATGGATACTCCCAATACCATCAAAACAAGAAAAGTTATGAAGCGATTTTACTTATGCGGTGATGAAATCAGCGATGAGGCAAACACCATTGGACTGGTCGCCCCTCGTGTTATGCTTTGCGCCGCACATCAAGCTCACACCGTCCTGCGTATCCTCGCAGGCGAATATGAAGTATAAGAAAGAAGGATTTATTATGATGAACAACGATAAGCTGGTCATTGGCGGCCACGAATTTCATTCCCGTTTTATTCTGGGTTCCGG
>JAFYXI010000021.1 GCA_017546245.1 Clostridia bacterium
GCAACATCGCTGATAGCTGCTTCTTCAACCTTTTTTTCTTTAGGTCCGCATCCGCTTAAAACGGATAACGAAATTAAACAAGCCAATAAAACCGTTAAAAGTTTTTTCATTTTAATAACCTCCTGAAATTTGTATTTTTAATTTTTAAAATTTAAACATATTAAAAAATCTTAACTTTTTACCGCACCTAAAGTAACACCCTTAACAAAATACTTCTGCAAGAACGGATATACTATAATAATAGGGATAGTTGTAATAATAACCTGAGCCGAAACCAAAGATTCGGGCGTTGATTTTACTGAAACATTTACATCTTCGCCACTTGCCTGCGCTGCCTGCAGCAATGCCTGCAGACGTTCGCTTTCTTTAACAACCTGCATTAACTTATACTGAAGTGTAAACAGACTTTCTTTTGTAATATAATACATAGTCGTTGTCCAGTTGTTCCAATGAGTTACTGCTACCCAAAGAGATACTGTTGCAACAACCGGCAGACAAAGCGGGAAAATTATTCTGCACATAATGGTAAGCTCGTGAGCACCATCAATCGCCGCTGCATCATTTAAACTGCTTGGAACAGATGATTCTATGTACGAACGAATTACCATAACATTGTAATATGACATTAATTGCGGCAAAATATAAACCCAGAAATTATTAATAAGTCCGCTATGCACATACAGCAAGTAAGTAGGTATTGTACCACCCGCAATAAATGAAGGAATTATAATAAACAGCATAAGCTTTCTTCGTCCGGGCAGATTCTGATGACTTAAAGCATAACCTGCGGCAAACTGAACTGCCACACCAAGCACTGTACCTATAACTACACGAAGCACAGAAATAAAGAACGCTCTGTAAATACTAGTGTCAGCAAGCAAAACCTGAAAGTTCTGCATTGTAAATACTCGGGGATAAAACGTAATACCGCCGCGCATAGTATCGTTACCGTCATTCAAAGCCTTTGCCAGTGTATGAAAATACGGGAAGATACATACAATAAAGACAGCAGCCATAAACAGATAATTTGCAAATAAGAATATTTTATAACTTGTACTTTTATGATTCATATTGTCCTCCTCTTACCACAACGCAACATCGTTCACTTTGCGTGAAAAAGCATTAACCGATCTTACCAGGATGAATGAAACTAAACCCTGGAACAGACCGAGTGCCGTTGCAACTGAATAGTTACCTGCCGAAATACCTTCTTTATAAACAACGGTAGAAACTGTTTCAAAATCAATATACGGATTCTGAAGTCCGTAAACCAAATCGAAATTATCGTGGAATATCTGACCTATCTGAATTATAAAAATCATAATAGCAGTCGGCAGAACACTCGGGATTGTAATATGTATGCATTGCTTAAATCTGTTTGCTCCGTCAACATAAGCTGCTTCGTAAAGCTGAGGGTCAATACCTGTTATAGAAGCAAGATATATAATAGATGCCCAACCAATTGATTTCCATACAGTCAAAATCAATACATTAGGAACAAAAAATCCCTGACTTGCCAAAAATCTTATTCTTTCCGTTCCCTCACCGAATAATGCTACTCGTATGTCATTGATAGTTCCGTATGTTGAGAAAATAGCATTTGCCATACCTATAACCGCAATCCATGACAAAAAGTGCGGCAGATAACTTACCGTCTGCAAAACACGTTTAAATTTATTAGCGTGAATTTCGTTTAATAAAAGCGCAAAAACCAGCGGAGCCGGCTGAACAATCAAAAGATTTAATGCACTCAACAGCAAGGTATGCGCCATAGATTTAGTAAACATAGGAAGTGTAAATATCTGCTTGAAATTTTCAAATCCCACCCAGGGACTAGCAAAGCCGTCAAACACGTCATAGTCCATAAACGCAACTATAATACCGGGCATAGGCAAATACGAAAAATACAGTGTGAGCAATAGCGCCGGTGCTAAAAGCAAATACAGAACATAATATTTTTTTATTGCTGTAACAAATCTGCTCGCGACCGATTTCTGTTGCACACCGGCCTTCGCTGCAATTGGTTTTGTTTTCACTTTATATCTCTCCTTTTACGTTTAATTACACGTTCATTATTTATAGAATTTTTCTTTTGCAGCTTTTAAAAATTTAATACTGTCTGCAAAATCCTGCTTATACTGCGTTTCGAGCGACTGCCACGGAGCTGTAATAAACCCTAAAAGCTGGTCGTCAGGAGTATTCTCTTTAAAATATTCAACCACTTCATCGTGGTTACAGTCGCACTTGTTGCAAACAGAAGCACAAGGAATATATTTATATCCTTTTTCTAAAAGCGGAACAGCAACGTTTCTTACGTTAACTAAGAACGGGTCTTGCTCTACAAACTCAATGCCCATGTTTTTATATTCACCCTCGTTATAGTAGGTAACGTATACCTGACGGGTGCTTATCGGTGTCCAGTTCTCTCTTTTAAAGGCGTTGTAGTACCACGGAGAAAGCACCATATCGTCAGCATCAAAATGCTTGGCATATTCTTCGGGATGGTCAAAGAGCGGACACGACCAAACCCAAGGCATTGCACCGGTATCTTTAACGCAGTCTACAAGGTATCTTAAATCGTGCCAGTAAAGCTCACCCTGTCTGTATGTAGCCAGTTCATGAGTTTTAACGTGCTTTGCATCTTCTTCGTCCATTCCCAGATGGATGTACTCAGGATGCTCAAACAACTCATATGCCTCTTTAATCAAATCATTACATACCTGATAATACTTGGTCGTTGAAACCATTTTATGATATTCACCAAGCCATATATCGTGCGGTGTTGCAAAATTGAATTTTGGAATAAGTCTTATATTTTTTTCTCTTGCGCGTTTAATTTCGTCTCTTAGTCTTTTTCTTGACCATGCGCCTTTTAACGTAAGCTCGGGATGAGTTGCAAAGTCTATTCCGCCGCCAATATCTAAAACAATTGTATTTATTCCTGCTTTTTCAGATTCATCTAAAATATACGTCCACAGGTCCTCATCAAACGGCATTTCGCTAAAAGGTCTGTGCCACGTTCCCAAATGAACTAAAAATGCCCAGATTTTTTCATTTTTGCCCATATAAACAAATCCTTTCAAAAAAATATTTTTACATCGCCAAACCAGCATAAACTATCAAAATTATTGTAACGCACGCAAGATGTCAATTCCATGAGTTTATATGATATTTCTTGAGGTATTTTGATTTTGTAACACGGTTTATTTTAGCATTTTAAAATTTGATTAAAAAAGCGCAAGAAATGTCATATAAACTCATGGTTTAATCAATATTTTTAAATTAAAATATAATTGAGAAATTATATTCACTTAAAAGGTGGTTTGTTTTATGCAGGAAAGACGATATCAATTTAAAGAAGACTTGTTAAAAATTCATAAAAAAGGTATAAGAAATTACCAGTTATCACCCGACAACGAGGAAGTTGAACTGAAAAACAGTATACAATTAGTAATGCCGCAGGATGCAGACATTGTTATCGAAACAGCACTTCGAGATTTTGAAGATTATTTGTTTAAATCTATGGATGTGTATGCCTGGGTTACTCCCACTCCTACGACATCCTCACAAAAAGTATTAATTGAACTTTTTCCCGATTCACACTCGGATATAGACATAAAATTTGACATAACTGTAACAGACAATGAAATTACCGTAAAAGGCGAAAACAGCCGTAGCATAGCACAGGGATTTTATTATCTGGAAAGCCTTATGAACTTAAAATGCGCTCCATTCTTAAAAAAAGGCACAATTTCTAAAAAAACAATTTTAAATACCGTTACGGACATGCACCGTTCGGTATGTATGAATATCCTGACGAAGCCTTTGCACATATGGCACATTTGGGTATGACTGCGGTTGCAGTTTGGCTTTCGGACCCTTATACAACTTTAAGAGGCGACCGCATTGACCTTAATCTTTTGTGTAAACGTGCAAAAAAATACGGACTTGATATTGGTGTAACACTTGATGCACCTCACAATAAAGCACCTGGTGACCCGGGTGCGCAAGAATATTACGATAAAATGTATGGCGAACTTTTCTGTGTAGCACCCGATATAAGTTTGGTTTCAATAGCCGGAGAAACCGCAGTATATCCAAGCGCAGACGAACGTGTTGGACGAATGTCCGGTGCCAACAACTACAACGATAATATCCCTGTAAAAAAAGCACACCCTGCAAACTGGCCCTGCCGTGATTTTCCTGAATTTGTTGCTATGATTGAGCGTGCTATAAAAAAACATAATAAAAATGCACAACTGATCTTGTCTACATATAACTGGGGATACGCTCCCGAAGAAGACCGCTTTGCAGTAATTAAAAACTTACCAAAAGAAATAATTATTCAGCCAACGTGGGATATGTTTCATCAATACAAGCTGGGTAATTCCATAGAATCAATATCAGATTATTCTTTAAGTTTCGTAGGTCCCGGCGAATATTTTGTAAGCGAAGCGGAGCTGGCAAAAAAGCTTGGTATCGAATTAAATGCAAACGCACAATGTTCAGGTCGCACATGGGATTTCGGTGTTATTCCTTATGAGCCTATGCCCGGACAATGGATACGTCGCTACGAGGCTTTGCGCAAGGCACACGAGCAATGGGATTTGAGCGGTGTTGCAGAAAACATTCACTATGGTTTTTATCCGTCAATGATAAGCGAATTAGAAAAATGGGCATTTTTATCACCTTATGAGCCTTTAAATAAAATATTAGAGCAAATTCTTATTCGTGATTACGGAAAAGCAAATGCAGCCGAAGTAAAAAAAGCATTGGATTTATTTGACGAAGCTATAACGCACTATGTACCAACCAACGAAGACCAGTATGGTGCATTCAGAATAGGACCTACATATCCTTTCTGGCTGGAAGAATCTTCACAGAATCTTCCGGGAAAGGGCAAAAAACCGAATGACATTAAAGCAATGTTTGGAAATAACATATACCTGTCAAAATATACGGAAAATTGTACCGCCACAAGCGCGGTTGACAGATTATCACTCGCCGGAGTTCGTATTTATGACGAAATAGATTCAAACAAAAAAATGAGCGATTTGCTGCTTGCAGGAATTAATATTTTAAAAGCTTGCGAAAATCCGAATCTAAATTTAATAAAATTATGCGGACTTGCAGAATTTATTTACCGCTCTACACAAACAGTTATAAATTTAAAAGAATTTTTTATTCTTACTCAGCAGCTTAATATTGCAGGCTCTTCAGAAAAAGCAGCAAAAATTCTTGCCGGCATAGAAAATATACTTTTGAAAGAGAAAGAAAACGTCGAGGCAACTATTCCCATAGTACAAGCCGATTCAAGCTTAGGTTGGGAACCCAGTATGGAATATACTACAGACGAAAAAGGTCTTCGCTGGAAGCTTAAACAATTAGACTATACTATGGATTTCTTGTTGCCCATTTACAAAAGAGCCACACAGGTAGAAATATAATTTAACGAAAGGAAAGGTGCAAGCATGGCACATTTACCAAACAATCCTGTCGCGGACAAACGTGCAGTTGTTAAAGGCAAGGACTATCGTTTTACAGTTCTTACAGACAGACTTATAAGAATTGAATATGCAAAAGATGGTAAATTTGAAGACAGACCTACACAGGTTGTTATAAACAGACTCTTTCCCGTTCCTGAATATTCTGTAAAAGAAAATGTCAGCACACTAAAAATTGAAACAAATTGTATACAGCTTACATATTATGGCGGAAAATTTTCTGAAAACTCATTAAATATTCGTTTTCGCGGCAAAATGAATCAGCATTGTTTTCAGCCTGTATGGTACTTTGGTACTGCCACAAATGCCCTTCCCGGAACGTTGCGCACTCTTGACTGTGCAAACGGCGAAAAACCACTTCCTAAAAGTATAATGAGCCGCAGCTCTGTTACTGTTTTTGATGATTCTAAATCACTTGCAATTGTCGATGGCAGTCTTGCGGAGCGAAACGCAGATAATATTGATATGTACATTTTTGCATATCCTAAAGATTACAAGGCATGTCTTGATGCATATTATACTTTGACCGGAAAAACACCCCTCCTGCCGCGCTTTGCGCTTGGAAACTGGTGGAGCAGATATTATAAATATACCGATAAAGAATATCTGGCTCTTATGAAAAAATTTGAAAAAGAGGGCATTCCCCTTTCGGTTGCGGTTCTTGATATGGACTGGCACAAGGTGGACATTGAGCCAAAATACGGCACGGGATGGACAGGCTTCAGCTGGGAAACAGAGCTGTTTAAAAATCCTGCTGAGTTTTTACAAGCGCTTCACGATATGAATCTTAAGGTAACCTTAAATGTGCATCCTCACGGCGGCATTGCTGCTCACGAGGACTGTTATGAAGAAGCCGCAAAAACAGTAGGAATAGACCCAAGCAGCAACGAAAACATTGACTTTGATTGCACCGACAATAAGTTTATGAATGCCTACTTTGAAAAAGCCTTAAAGCCTTTGGAAAATGAAGGAGTTGATTTTTGGTTTGTTGACTGGCAGCAGGGAAACATAAGCAAAGTCAACGGTTTAGACCCGCTCTGGATGTTAAATCATCTTCACTATCACGATAACTGCCAAAATAACAAGCGCGGACTTTTACTCGGACGTTTTCCCGGTTTTGGCGGACATCGCTACCCTGTCGGCTTTTCGGGCGACAGCACCATAAGTTGGGAAAGTCTTGACTTTCAGCCTTATTTCACCGCATCTGCCTCTAATGTAGGATATGGTTGGTGGAGTCATGACCTGGGCGGTCATATGGGTGGCAGCCGTGATGATGAACTGATGAACAGATGGACACAATTCGGTACTTTTTCACCCATCGCAAGATACCATTGCTGTCAGAACATATTTATATCACACGAGCCTTGGGATTTTAACGAAGAAACATGCCGAAGCATGAAAAAATTTATGCGTTTGCGTTTTGAAATGATACCGTATCTCTACACCATGAATTACAGAGCATATGCTGAGAATTTGCCGCTTGTAACACCTGTTTATTATGAATATCCTGCAACAAGCGAGGCATATGAAATTAAAAATGAATATTTCTTTGGCACAGAGCTTTTGGTATGTCCCATAACACACAAAAAAGACGATGCAACACAAATGGGAAGCTGTACAATGTATCTTCCTGACGGTGTTTGGTTCGACTTTTTTAACAAGTATAAATACATCGGCGGCCGCAAGGTTAAAATGTACAGAAAATATGACGAAATGCCGGTATTTGCAAAAGCAGGTGCAATAATTCCGACAAGCAAGGTTAGCGTAAACAGCACCGAAAATCCCAAAGAAATTATACTTAATATTTTTCCCGGAGCAAACAATATCTTTACGCTTTACGAAGATGACGGAAAAACAAGAGATTATGAAAACGGCAAATTCGTAAAAACCGATATAACTTTTGATTGGGATAATAAGCAGATTAAAATTGCAAAACCGGTGGGCGATTTAACTTTAATCCCCAAAAACAGAAGATATAAAATTATTTTAAACTGCGTAAATAACGTAAGAGCATCATCAAATGTAAATATTTCAAAACGTTACGCTGACAACTCAATAATTATTGATGTTAAAGAGCCTGAAGATGCTGTTATAAAATTCTCAAATACCCTTAAAATTCTTGAAAACGATTATGTGGCTAAGGTTTACGACATTTTGTATGAAGCTCATACGGGATATGATGAAAAAAATAAAATTTATAACATTGTAAAAGAAAAGAGCAAAACAGATGCAATAGCATATATTTATTCAATGAACATCGACGAGAATCTTAAAAATGCTGTTTTTGAAGCTTTGTTATAAAAATACTTAATGCAAGTAACTATAATAAAAATCCGATGTGGTTTCACATCGGATTTTTATTATAGTGCCATAAGCGCTGCTGACAAAAATGCCACGCACGCAGCTGCAATTTCTTTTTTTGTTAATTTTTCTTTTCTGATTATATCAATTATTGTTGCAAAAATTATTACCCCGCCCGTTACAATCGGATATTGAACAGATGCCGGCAAATGAAT
The DNA here is from genome assembly GCA_017546245.1 of Clostridia bacterium. Classification (GTDB taxonomy): domain Bacteria; phylum Bacillota; class Clostridia; order UBA1381; family UBA9506; genus RGIG1666. The sequence continues at coordinate 8,021 of JAFYXI010000021.1, forward strand.
TAGTGCAATCAAAAGCATCAGATTGCCGATACTGTTTACAACCGAATACATTGCCGAATATGCAAATGCCTTTTTACTGATTAAAAACGTTGTTTTGCGTCCCTTAAACAACAATAACACGCTGATAAAGATAGTTGCTATTTTGGTAAGTATCATAAAACTTGCGCTATCAACACAAAGGCCGGTGTTCATCTGGTGAAATTTTGATATAACTCCAACCATTCCGTTTAAAACAAACACGGCAATATAATATTTAATTGCACGTTTGGCCTGCTCACCTTTTTTGACAGACATTAAAACAGATATTACAATTAACACACAGCATATTAATCTTACTGCTTTAAACTCTTCGCCGCACATTATTCCGTATACAAAAGGCAAAAGCATGCCGCCTATCATAGAAAATACTGAATATACCGACAAATTTGCGTATTTAAAAGCCTTAATTGATGAATAGCTTGAAGTTACACATACTGCCCCGTAAACAAATGCCATTATTACAGAAAACATACTTATATCCATTTTAAATTTGTTTATAAAAAGCAATGCCAAAAGTCCTGTTACTGATGAATAAAATGAAAATTTAAGCGACGAATCCCAGCCTCTGTCACATTCTTTACTGTAACCGTTATTAAACATAAACTGCAAAGAAAACAAAAGTGCCGCTATTGTTATCATTAAATAATACATTTACTCATTCTCACTCCTCATACTAAAACTGCTATTGTGCAGTCTTTATCTTGACTTTTATTTAGTATAGCACAGAGAATATATCATCACAATGGAATTTTTCCATACTTTTTAAGTAAAATAGTTAGATTTTTGCAAAAGCTTTTTATTATACAGCAAAGCGGAGCAAGAATATATTCTGCTCCGCTTTAAATTAAAATCAATGCTGTAAATTATTTTACAAATTCCTCTGCAAAAATAAATTCATAGCCGTTATTATGCATAATTTCGCCCATTTTATATATTTTATCGGCATAATCACTCTGATATGCTAAATAATCTTTATAAAAATACTGCTCGTGTGTACAAATACCAACATATTCGTTTTCTATGTACGGTTTAAAATTATCCTCTATTTCATCGTATTCCATTAAATTCAGCGTCATAGCCGGCAAATGAAACTTTTTAAAATTCATACCGGTTTTTTCGTCATAAATGCACTTTAACGTTCCTTTTACAGAATCAAATTCATCTTGCGTAAGATGATTGTATGCGCAAACAGAATTATTTATTGCTGTATTAGGGCCGCCTCTTGAGTAAACTCGGGTTTCGGGTTGTCTGTTGTTTAAAATGCGCATAGCATGCCCATATGGCAACGAATCGGCATTGCCGCTGTATTCAAATGCCTCGCCTATTGATACATCCATAACCCTTACGCCATTATCATAAAGTGCCTTTACTCCCTCTTCGCTTACTGAATTCCAATGAGGGCAAAAGCCGTATGTAAAGGACTTTTCTCCTGCAAAGCGAAACACCTCTTGTTCTACAGCCTTAAACATATCACGCACATCATTATATGTTGCATTCACAAGAGGATAATCAGGAAATTCCTCTTTTGCATGAAATGCCAGTTTAAGCCATGAAGAAGCCTCTTCCCACTCTTTTTTGTAAGCATCTGTTACATCTTTTAAGCAAAAATCGTCATTGCCGTAAAATGCAGATGTTCTGTAAAAAAGATTAAGCTGAGTTTTTACACCGTGTTTTTCATAGGCATTTTTAAGAGTTTTTAAAAATGGATTATCAAAAAGTGAATTTGGTTTTTGTCTTGTTATATCACGAAGAACCCATATAACATCATCTATAAGAAAATGCGCTTTTTTCATATATAATTCTCCTTATAATTATTTATTATTTGCCTTTTTTCCGCCGCTTACACACCAATAATATAAATCCTTTAAGCCCGACCTTCTTAATACACTCTGCACTTCGAAATCAGGATAATAATTTAAAAAGCATATGCCGTAAGTATCCTCGCTCATTTTTCTTCCTAAAACCTCTATTTTTTTAATTAATTCGTCTAAGTTTTCGGTTTTATCCTGATACATACGGTTATGATAATCGGCAAACATAGCAAGAAGCTCCATCATATCTTTGCCGTAAAGTAAGCCTCTTATATCCTCGCAAAGCTTATCGATTAAGGCAGTCTGAGATTTTGCATTCCATTCATCCATCGGATTTTCTGCCACTTTACCCAAAAACTGATGACCTGCCATACTGCCTATTTCATTTTCTCTTATTCTGCGAAGTATGCTTATAGCCTCATCTAAAAGTCTGACGGTTTCATAGCCCTTTTGCGGAATATTCTCATTTATAAAATGAGAATTGGAAGATAGCGGCTTATCTGGCTTTTTGCAGCCGTCTAAGTAAAGCCAGCGAATCAATGCACTCAGGCAGGTTTCGTTGCCCCATGTACGCCAGGATGAACAAAGCTCCATTGCCTTTTCTGCCTTTTCATACGCATACTTAGCATCTTTAGCGTGTTCTCTGAAAATATTTTGAAAATACTCTTCTATCAGCCGTTCGTAATCACATTCACCGTTTCGTGTAAGATTAGCAAGAAGATATTGGGTTGTCGTGCACACGCCCCATTCCACCATCGGAACGTGCATATACATAAATCTTTCTGCACCGTTTGCCAGATAGTACCTCATATCATGAGCAAGTGTTTTAGTAAAGAGAATCGGTATATCCTGAAAGCGCGAAACGTTATAATATTCATTAATCATAATCGAAATACCGGTTTTTGCCCATGCTTCAAACGACTTTTTATACTCAAGATTCATATCGCAGCTTTCGTCGTCTATAAAATGCTGATAACAACGCTTAATAGGACAAAATTCAATATAATCCCCTGCTTTTAACAGATTTTCAGGTATAGGGTTTTCAGGCGGCATAATCGTATCTGTGCCGAAATAAGCAGGAATGCAAAGGTGTATTTTCCGTTTGATTTCTCCTCTTTCGGTTGCCTCGTCAATGCGACTGCGAATATATGATAAATAATGAAGCGCCATGTCGCTGCCGTTACCCAGCTTCTTACACTTTTCACACTGACAGCTTTTTCCTGCAGAATCAAAACCGCCAAGCTCTACCATTTCTTCGTTTGCCCACTCGTTTTTTAATCTGTCAATAAAAATATCCGAAACTATATCCAAAAACTCTGTATTGCTTACGCAAAACTGCACACTACGGGCATTAGCAAAGGTAATTTCACCATCACGCTGACCATACCAATCTTTGTGTGCATCTAAATAATATTTGCCGTCTTCGGTAATGTTTTTCGGGTTTAAAATGTCAAAAAACACATGACCGCCTGCACTAAAACGCATACACAGCTTTTTCTGTAATGCGGCCGTATGAGGAAAACACGCATGAAGATTCATTCTGTTTCTTGCCATCCATACCACTAAAGCAATAGATTCTTTCTGCAAACCTTCTGAGTGAAAGCCTCGTCCTTTGCTCATAGAATAAGCATAATGCTTATTCTCAGGAATAATAAGTTTTTCGTCAGGCGACGGTATGTATTCAAAACGAGGCGCATACCATCTAATACCCTGTGCCTCTAACAGCTCGTAAACGGCATATAATACGCCTGCTCTTCCGTAGCCATGCAGAATAAGATTATTTTCATCACTTTTAATATCAAATTCGCCGTCATCACCTGAATCCAACTCAATAATTATATTATAGCTACCCGCTTTGTCGCAAACCTTTGCCTCGTGCCCCAATATATTCAGATAACGCACAAGTTCTTCTGCCGCATATGAAACTGTGCATCTCTCTGCGGAAAATTTGTCATTTTCAAAATCAATTTTTTCTTCTTCATGCGCCCATTTTTCATAATAAAAAGTAGCCTTTTCGTACGGCAACAAAATTGATATTTTCATAAACTTTCACCTCTATAACAACCATAACTTAAATTTCGTTTTTATGTCTATTTATAAAATCAATAAGCAACAGCCAGTCTTCGCGCGAAAAATAATGTGTACCTTTTCGCAAATGATAACCTATGCTACCCTCGTGATAAACATCTCCCACCTGCGGTAATCTGTTTTCACATACAAATCCTTTTTTGTTATGCTTTTCAAAAGCAGGACTTGCCGCAACGCAAGTCAGCATTTCTGATACCGGGTCTGCCCATATATCTGTTTCGGCACTGCCTATATGTACAAATCTCGGCGCAATAGATGCTACCAAATAATGCTGGTCAAATGGCATATTTTCTTCATTGTCAATATATTGCTGATAATTTTCGCAGAACCAAAAAGATGCAAGTTTGCAAATATCTTTTACTGTTTCGCCATCTTTACCCCTTGTGATTGCCGAACCTGAGCAACCCGAATTGTTAGAATGAACAAAACAAAATCTCTCGTCTGTTGCAGCAGTCAGCAAGGCAGTTTTTCCCTGTCGGGAATGCCCGCATACAACAGAGCATTTTTTATCAAGCTTGTCAATTGTGCAAGCATAATCCATAACACGATGAGCTGCCCACGCCCACATAGCAAGCTTTCCTGCATCGGTACTGTTTCTTTGACCGTTTTCATACAACACACCTGCCAGGCCATCTGTAAAATCGCCGTTATCACTTGTTACATCTTTATAGCCAAAGGATAAAACAGCAAAGCCATTATCAACAAGCTCTTCGGTTGGCATATATCTGTCAGGCACATCAGCGCGAAAATTTATATGAATAAAAAACGGATACACTCCGTCTTTTGTCGGCATTGTTACATAAAACGGAAAAGTAAAAGACTTTCCGTTAAATTCTGAGGTTATATCAACCTTGGTAAGAGTAGCCTTTCCTGCACAAAAGTTACGAATAACTGTAGTTTCTGTCCAAGTAACTTTTTCAGGCTTGGGCGGCATATAGCCATATTCTTCTTTAAATAAAATATCCAGCATTTCTTCTTTTGTGCCTAACGGCGGTAATTTTTTTGATGCTAGCAGTTGATTGAGCATAATCTCTTCTCCTTAAAATCTATAAATTTATTCATATTTTTTAAACTTACTGTCTAAAACTTTTATGTATGCACCCCAGTCCTCTCTGGACAAAAAATGCTTGTTTGCTCTTAAATGATAGGAAACATTTCCTTCGTAAAAATGGTCACCGGGAACAGGTTCTCTGTCGGGACAAATTAATCCTTTTTCGTCCAACAAATCCCATGCTTTAGATGCGTGAAGCGTTGTAAAAAACTCTGATTTTGGGTCTGCTCCATCATCTAAAACAGCTGAGCCTACACACAGCAATCTGGGCGCAACCAAAGCAAGAAGAAAACTCTGGTCATATGGTTTGTGGTCCTCTAAATCACCTGCAAAACTTTTAAAATTCTCGCAATACCAATCCCAGCTGCCGCCTCGCAGAAAGCTTGCTACTCTCTCACCTGTTCCGTGCTTAGATGAAGCCGCACCGCCGTATCCGGAATCATTAGACATTACTGCCGCAAAGCGTTCATCCTGCGCTCCGCACCACAATGCAGTTTTACCTAATCTTGAATGCCCCATAACAGCCACACGAGATGTATCTAAATCATCACGCTCTGCAATCATATAATCAAGCACACGGCTTGCAGCATATGCCCACATGCCTATTTTGCCCCATTCATCGCCCTCACGTTCTATGGTTGTTCCGAAATAGGCTGCCAAACCATCTGAATAATCTCCTTTAAGATTATCATTTACAACATCGGTATACACTAAAATTGCAAGTGCATAGCCTGCATCTGTTATTTCTTCTACCGGAATATATCGGTCAGGAGCCGTGCGAAATGCCAGATGCAAAAATACCGGTGGTTTTTCTGCATTATTAGGAATATAAAACTCTACCGGAAATGAAAATACACCATGCTCTGTTTCGATAGATATTTTTACAAGGTCGTAGCTGACCTTACCTGCATATGTTCTTTCGTTAATTCTGTTTACAGGCTGACTTTCGCCCCACACACGAACGGGAATTTTAGGGGTTTTGCCATATGAATATTTTTCTAAAAGCATCAGCATTTCTTCTCTGCGCTTTTGCCAGTTTTCTTTTGTAACCTCAGTTCCGTCACTCATTTTAAGAATATCAAGATAATTTTTTTCTGCAAGTATTTCTTTAAGCATATTATCAAACCAACCTTTTATAATTTTATACTGTAATTGTATATCTTTTTACATTTAAAATCTATGAGGATAAATGATATTTTTTGCGTTATTTTGATATTGCAAAAATAATTAAACAAACAAAGTTAAATCAAATAAATACAAGAAATATCATATAAATTCATGGATTAGATGAGTGTTTTTTGATAAAATCCAATTATATATAAGATAAAGGAGAACGAATTATGAATTTACACGAAGCATACTCTTTGTGCTTAAAAAAATTTGAACAGCACAAAAATAATTTTAAAGTATTAGGAAGCTATGAAGGTCCCGTTTTAAACGGTGAATACTATAAAGAAGGTATTTTTCGTGATTTTTATGACAAAGACCAATGGATGGCATCTTTTATAACCGGTTTTGCGCCTTTATATTACCGAACCGAAAAGGATAATAACTATTTAATCTGGGCAAATCAGTTTGCTGACGGATATAAAGAAAAGGTATTTTCTCACCCGTTAGATACTATGCACGACTTAGGCTTTCTTTATCAGCCGTACAGCGTTGCGATGTATCAGCTGACGGGAGATGTTAACCACAAAATATCGGCAATTAAAGCCGCAGACGAGTTGTTAAAGCGTTTTAATATCGAGGGAAGATATATTGACGCATGGCGGAGAATGGACGATGACGAATCTACCGGAAGAGCTATCGTTGACTCTATGATGAATATTCCTCTGCTGTTTTGGGCTTGGAAAGAAACCGGCCACACCGCATATCGCGACATCGCTAAAGCTCACGCCGACACAGTTGCAAAATATTTTGTACGAGAAGATTACAGCGTTGCGCATTCTTTTCTTTTTGACACAAAAACAGGTGAGCTTTTAGAAGAATCAAACACCTGCGGATTCGGCAACGGCAGCCATTGGGGACGAGGTACAGCCTGGGCAGCTTACGGCTTTGCAATGACCGCTAAAAACCTCAACAATAAAAAGTATTACGACCTTTCAAAGAAAATAGTTGAAAAGTATATTAGCGAGCTTGGCAAAGATGAATATATCCCTGTATGGGATTTCAGACTGCCTGCAGATAAACCTGCACACAAGTATTATAATACAGTTATTGATTGGGACGAAACCGACCCGAAAAACAAAGAATTTGCAGTAGATACCTCTGCAACAGCAATTATGGCTTGTGCAATATTTGAGCTTGATGATTATATTTTCTGTCCCGAATTAAGAGCATTTGCCGAAAAATCATTGCAGGCTCTTTGCGACGAAAAATACATATATTTTGACACAAATATCCCGGGCATATTAAAAAGACAAAACGGCAGAATGAACACAGAGCCATACGGCGATTATTATTTTGCAGAAGCCTTGCAGCGTGCACTTAATCCGCACATAAAAACCTGCTGGCATTAAAAGGAGGAACAAAAATGGAAAGAATTAATTTAAATCCGATTATAGAAAAGGTAGTTAAGGTCGTAGAAAGTCATAAATTAGGCACAGGAAAATATTCACGTTGGATTTGGCAGAACGAAGAAGGAAACCGTGATTTAGGAGTTACTGCTTTTGGCTGTGCCGATGCTACCAACATTTTATATACAATAAACCGATTCCCGAAAGACCCGGCTGAGCGTGCAGAATGGATTGCAGCTCTTCAGAGCATTCAGGATGAAAAAACAGGTATGTTTTATGAAGATACCCACATCCCCACCCACGTTACAGCTCACTGCACAGCTGCATTAGAGCTTTTTGATGCACTTCCGTTATATCCTTTTTACGATATAGAAAAATATAAAGACCCCAAAGCTATGTGTGAATTATTAGAAAGTCTTGACTGGGTTGACAAACGCGGTCCGGGGCATATTATGCCTGCAAATTACAGCAGTTTCAGAAATACACGCGCAGTAAGTCCTGAATGGGTGCGTACATATTTCGACTGGTTAAACAAAGCCTGCGACCCTGAAAAAGGTCTTTGGAGAGAGGGATATTTTACATCTGATTTGCCGCTGCATCAGCACATGGCAGACAGTTTTCATTTTCTGTTTACATACGAGCATGCAAAGGAGCCATTTCCCTACCCCGACAAGCTTATCGACAGTTGTCTTGAAATGTATAATAACAATAAGATGTCACACGACTTCGGCAAGCGTTTCCACTTTACAGAGGTTGACTGGGTGTTCTGCTTAAACCGCGCCTCAAGACAAACACCGCATCGTTTTTACGAGGTTAAAGATGCATTATTTAAGTTTGCAAAGGATTATACTGACTATCTTTTAGAGCTTGACTGGGATAAAGATGACGGCGCAAATGATATGCATATGCTCTTTGGCACACTTTGCTGTCTTGCAGAATTGCAGATTGCTCTGCACGGAAAATTGTACTCAGATGTACCGCTAAGACAGGTATTAGACCGCAGACCGTTTATTTAAACATAGAATCATAATGATTTTTTAAAGGAGATAATCAAATGTACAGATATGCTATAATAGGCTTTGGTGGACTTGGCAAAAAGCACTTATCTAACCTTGTTAAGCTTGAAAGCAAACGAGGCGATATAAAGCTTTGTGCAATATGCGGAGCGGACATAAAATCGTTCAAGGAAAATGTAAAGCTTAACTTAGGTAGTGTTGATATTTCAAATATAGATTTTTCAGATTGCAATTTCTACGAAGACTACAAAGAGCTTATTGATACCGAAAAGCCTGATTTTATATTGTCAACCGTTCCTACATATCTGCATAAAGAAATCTGCGTATATGCGTTAAATCACGGCGTTCATGTATTTTCAGAAAAGCCTATGGCTCTTAGTATTTCAGATTGTGCAGATATGATAAACGCATCGAAGACGAATAATAAAAAGCTTATGATTGGTCAATGTTTAAGATTTGACCCTGCATATACAAAGCTTAAAGAATATATAGATAATCAGACCTTCGGAAAAGCATACAGGGCAGAATTTACAAGATATTCGCAAAAGCCTGCTTGGACCTGGAAAAACTGGATATTAGACCCCAAATTAAGCGGTGGCTGCCCTATAGATATGCACATTCACGATGTTGATTTAATAAACTGGTTTTTCGGAAAACCAACCTCCTTACGTTCTGCCGTAACAGAGAAAAAGGCAGAGCTTGAATCTGTGTTTACCCAGATGTTTTATGATGACCTTTTGGTTATTGCCAATGCAGACTGGTCGATGACACAAACATTTCCGTTCGAAGCAAGATGTCTTGTAAATTTTGAAACCGCAACCGTTATATTAGAAGACGGAAAAATTACAGTATATAAAGATGACGAAAGTTTTTCGCCTGACCTAACCGAAAACGACTGTTTTACAGAAGAAATCGAAACACTTTTAAAGCTTATAATTGATGATGAACCAACATCTGTTACCTACCCCGAATCTGTTATGTCATCGGTTGAAATTGCTTTAGCTGAAATAGAATCTGCCAAAGAAAAAAGAGAAATTAGTTTTTGAATTAATAATTGATATTAAAACACACTTTATGGTATAATAAACACAAATTTGTGTTTATTATATGCTCCGCAGGAATTTATCGCGCGTGCGAAATTTTCCTTGCGTAGCTCGGAAACGCACATACGCAATTATACCATAAATTCTTCAAATTTATGGTATAATACCGATTATCACAAATAAGTAAAAAGCAGAGGTGTAAACATGGAATTAGGTATATTAATAAATTTAGACGAACAAGTTGACAAAAAAATTGAGCAAGCAGCAGCGCTGGGCTTTTCTTACTGCCAGCTTAGTGCATGGAAAAAAGAACTACATACTGCCGAAATGGCAGATAAAATCTTATCAGCCTGCCAAAAATATAATGTAAAAATATCGACCTTTTGGTGCGGCTGGTCAGGTCCTCAGGTCTGGGATTTTTATGAAGGACCATTCACATTAGGACTTGTTCCGTCTGAATATCGCTATATGAGAATGCAGGAGCTTATGCTTGGTTCTGACTTTGCAAAAATGCTTGGTGTTGAAAATCTTGCTACACATGTAGGATTTTTACCCGAAGTGCCAAACTCAGAACAATATCATGCCATTATTTGCGCAATTCGTCAGGTTGCAGAGCATTGTAAAAAGAACGGTCAGTTCTTTATGTTTGAAACAGGACAGGAAACACCCGTCACTCTGCGCAGAGCCATTGAGGATGTAGCAGCTGACAATCTGGGCATTAACCTTGACCCTGCCAACCTTATTTTATACGGCAAGGCAAACCCCATTGATGCTTTAGATGTATTCGGCAAATTTGTTCGTGATGTGCACGCAAAAGACGGATGCTATCCTACTGACGGAAAAAATCTTGGTAAAGAAACACCACTCGGCGAAGGTAAAGTAAACTTTCCTGAATTTATCAAAAAACTGAAAGAAGTAGGCTATGACGGAACTCTTACAATTGAACGCGAGATTTCGGGCGAGCAGCAAATTGCCGATATTAAAAAAGCTAAAAAGCTGTTAGAAGAATTAATATAAAGTTTTAGTGTTTTATTTAAAGGAGAAAATTTATGGCATTATCATTTTTTGCGGCATATGCCTTTGAACAGTACCGTCAGGGCAGATTTAAAACAGAAGAAGAAGCCTTTCTTTTTATGCGAAAAAGCGGAATAACCCAGGGCGATATTATAGACTTTGATTTCTGCGAATATCCGCTTTATTTACAGTACGAAATCATGACATCAAGTGGTGTTTTTCCTTCTTGCTATATTTCTACACTTGATGTTTTAGGAATGGATGCAAAAACAAGAAAACGCAACATAGCAATTACAAAAGAGCGTATTGATTCTGCTGCAAAACTTGATATTGCTGAATTTATGATTGCACCGTTTGGTTTTACTGTATCAAGCAGCGAAGAATTTAAACAAGTTCAGAATAATCTGATTGAATCACTTGCCGAGCTGGCAGAATACGGAAAAAAAGCCGACGTTAAGATTTCTATTGAAAATCACTCGTCATCGTGGCGACCCGATGCAAAAATGAAAGATGTGCTTTATATTTTAGATGCAGTATCCGATGTTTCGTATATATTTGATACAGGCAACTTTTTCTGCATAGGTGAGAATGCTAAAGAGGCATATGAACTTTTAAAAGACAAAATTTACAAAGTTCATTTAAAGGATTGGAAATATGATCCGTTTGGTGATTTAGAAAGAGAAAATTTACCTCGGTTTAAAGAGTGCGAACTCGGCAAAGGCGAAGTTCCTCTTAACGAATTATTTAAAAGCTTAAAATTTGATAACTTTAACGGCGATATAGTAATTGAAACAAATCCCTCGTGGGAAGAATTTGACCATTCGGTTAAATTTGCAAAAGAATTTCTTTAAACAAAAAAATTCAGGAGCTGTCTTGATAATCATTTTTTATAAATATTTATGCACGAAATATTGTAGGTAACGCATTAATGCGTTACCTACAACCAAACATTGCATAATTATTCGCTATATATGATTATTGAGACAGCTCTGCTAGTTATATATATGCGTATTGTTATATTTCCTGCAAAACTCCAATCAGCACATATCTTGCATCATCATATGAGTATGAGCAGGTTGAAAGCATCACAAATTTATCATCAGGCGAAAACATATAGTCTGCTTTAAAGGTTGATTTTTTAATTAATTCAGAAACAAAAGTATCTTTATACTCATTTTCGAGCGGCAGTTTACAAATTGGCGATGTGCCGTTTACAGTAGCTCCCGCAACAAGCCTTACTTTATATTGTCTGTCAGGTGTTAAAATATACATTTGCTTATGCTCATCAAAATACTGCTGGTTTGTATATTTTACAAGCGTACCGAACATAGTATTGTTTTTCATATTATGACCGTATATTATCGTGTTGTTGTCAGTAAAATCGCCTTTGTTTAAGCAATCTGCAAATAATGTGCCCGATGCACTATATGCACCGTCTATTCTTCTGCTTAAATAATAAGAATTATCTTCTGCCTGCACAACAGGATAATTTATAGGTGTTCCCTCACAATAAATCCACGCTATAATATCGTTATTCTCTTGCTTTAATTCTTTAAAATTAACGCTTATTGGTGCAGTTTGTTCGGGCAATCTTGCGGATACAACTTTTTCTGCCACTTTTTCATTATAGTCTTGTTCTTTATTATAGCTGTAAAGCTTATACGAAGAAAAAGCCAATGTTATTACGGCAGCTGTAAAAAGAACAGATTTTAAAAATATCAGCAAATGAGTTTTATAATTTTTCAAAAAATTACCTCCGACTACTCAGCACTTCCGCCATCAGAAGAACCAGCTGCGGACGATGCACCTGAAGAAGACGACTCGCCTCCGACTGATGACGAACCGCTTTTTGATGACGGGCTTTTAGCCGACGAAGTTTCGCCGCCCGACGCAGAACTACTGCCCGATTCTGAACTATTACCCGATGCGGTTGAACTCTGAGAGGGTGATGAATTGCTATCACTCGCCGATTGCGAAGCCGCGCTTGTTGTTTCGGATTTTTTACTTGATTCGCTGCTTTTACTGCTATCAGATGACGATGCACTTTCATCAGAACCTGACGAATCTGATTCTTGCGATTTTGATGAAGAGCTTGCTGCCGATGCATTTTCGCTGTTTTCTTTTGATGCTTCACCCGAATCGGCGGCTTCTGTTTTATCTTCTGATTCTTCCGGCTTATCAGAAGAATTTTCTGTTTTCTCAGATGAGTCATCGGTTTTGTCCGAAACTGCTCCGCCCGAAGCGCCAGATGGTTTTTCTGCATTTTTTTCTCCATCAACTGCCGTTTCAGAAGATTTATCCGTTTTATCATCCTCTTCTGATGTTTCTTCGGGCGGCGGAGTAAATGAATGAATAATATTTCCGCCGCAAAGCTCGTTAATGTTATAATTATCGGGCTTTCCCCATCGGGGAATAAAGCTTATCGCACAACCTGCAACTGCCTGAATTTTTAATGTTTTTTCACCTTTAAATGCTGTTGTGCAATATTCTTTAACATCTCCTTCAGGACTTTTTATTTCAATTATACAATATCCCTGCGAAGCAGTTCCGCACGGAGAAAGTGTAAACTCGTGCACTTCTCCCTCTGTTTGAAGACAGGTGTAAACCGATGAAATCCGGCCATAATTTTTTTCTTTAACATCAATATCCCATACAGCGGCATTCATTGTAAAGCTTTTTGACGTATTACTGCTGAAAAACGCAAAAGCTGTCGAAACCATCATTGTCATACAGGCCAATATTGCAATTACCGACAATATAATTCTTGATTTAAAAACGCTGTCAGATATTTTTTCGTTTTCTGAAACTTTTAAATACTTTTCGTATAGTTTTTTCATCCGGTCACACCCCCTTATAGTTAATTCGGCAATCAAAAGGCACAAAACAGCTATGCTTTATGCCCTTTGATTGCCGCCCGACCCCCGAAAGAGCCGGGACTTGGCAATATAAATATTAGCCTTCTAAGTATAACTCGTCATTTACATAAATTTTAATTTTTTTCGGATCAGTACCGGATCCATTATCATCCAATTCATTACCCAAAGCTTTTTTTACTTTTTCAGCTACAGCTTCGTTTTTAACATAGAATGTAAATGTACTTACATTTGCATTGTTAGATTCGCTGTTACAGAACCAGCATTCGCCCTGATTTACATTATTGACAAAAGTAATATCATTACCATTTATATAAATAGTTCTTAAATTAGCACAACCGCGAAAAGCTTTGTTTTCAATAGTTGTATTGCCTTCAAATGTAACAGTTTCAATCTTTGATGCGCCAAATGCAGTTTCGCCTACATATTCAACTGTTGCAGGAATTACAATTTCTGTAAGACCAGTTTTCTGGAAGGCATTATCTGCAATAGTTTTAACAGTTGATGAGAAAACTACTTCTTTAAGATTATTAGTTGCTCGAAAGGCGCGTGAATCAATTGTTTCAAGACCTTCGTTTAAAGTAACCTTTTCAACCGCTGATGAATTGAATGCCTGACCAAGAGATTTAACTGTTGATGCAAGCTTTACTTCTTTAATGTCAGAATTGGTAGAAAAAGCGTAGTTACCGATTGCTTCAATTCCTTCCGGAACAACATACTCGCCAGTTGTTGCTTCGTAATTTTCTAAGCTGTAAAGAGTAAGTGCGCCGCTTTCTGCATCATAATAAAGCTGTGTACCATCTTCTGATTCAATGATTACTTCATCATCGTCAATCGGAGGTACTAAACCCTTGTCGTAATCTGTACCGAAGCTATCCTCTTCTGCCTCTACCTGTGTAGCGGATACATTAACGTCAATTTTGATGTTTCCGTTCATGTAGTCATTGCCTGCTTGTTCATTCATATGTACAGCAAGCGCAAAATAATCGGTAGCTCCGTCAGCAAGTCTGCCGTTTTCTGCAACTCTCTTATCTGTGCATACTTCAACATCGCCAATCTGAACGCTTGCATAGCTTTCGATTTCAGCCCATGAATCTACGTTTTTAAGATCTTCAGCCTTTGCTCCGTCAAGAATTGCATACTTTAAAGAACCAACAAGGCCTTCGTCAACAACGTCAAGAAGTATATTGTACTTAAGTGCAAGCGAACCATTGTTTTTAACCGCAAGATAAACAATTTCTGTTTTACCCGGCTCCCAGTTTGCTCCGTTGCCTGTTTCAGAAAAGATGTTGCCATCATTGCCGTCAGCAATCGAAACATAAGTACCATTTTCAGCCTTGTCCATAAGAAGGTCAACGTCGAGGTTACCCGCTACAATACGGTTGTTTGCGCTGGATGCATTATCTGTAAACCACGCAAAAGTTGTTCCGAGAAGCATTGCAAAGCAAAGCACTAATGATATTGTGCTGCCAAGCAGTGCTCTCTTGGTTGTTTTGTTGTTTGTCATTTTTTTATCTCCTTTTTAATTATTTTGCAGTTAAACGGAATGTTTTTGTTGTTTCATCCCAATATGTTTTATAACCTTCGTTTTTGCAAACGAGTTTTGCTTCGTCGCCTTCGGTATAAACATAATCTGCATCAGGCTTAAGGTTAAAGCTTGCAAAGTTTGATCTGCCTTCATCTACAGTAAAGGTAATAGTACCAAAGTTGTTAGCAAGGTTAACTGTGTTGTGCACATTATGTACCGAGAAATGAATCACTCCCGTAATACCATTACCGCCAACGGTTGGTGTTAAACCGCTATCAATGTAAACATCATCTTTAAGCTCACCGCCCGTGAGTGTTACAGCCGTATCCCAGCAATAGAAAGCATCGAAATTCGAATTTTCGGCAGAAGCATTACCCGAAATTTCACCGCCGGTCATATTAAATGTGTTATGGTCTGTAAGACGCATAGCACCCGAGTTGCTTGCAGTATTGCCAACCATTTTAAAATCGCCGCTCATATTGATAACCGAATAAGTACCGAGATACATTCCGCCTCCTATACCACTAGCTGTATTGTACGCAATTGAGCCGCCGTTGAAGTTATAGGTTGATGAACCATAGCCCCATATTGCGCCGCCGTCTGTTGAAGCTGTGTTGTGGCTGATTTCGCCGCCGTTCATTGTAAGATTGCAGTTACTTACCATACGGATAGCACCTGCTACACCGTTTGAGCTGTTATAGCTGATTTTTGTACCTTCGTTAATTGTAATATGTCCGCCGCCCCAGATTGCGCCTGCGTCTGAACGGTTGTAAACAATCTGTGCGCCGTTTAATGTAAGAGTTGCGCCTATTCTTGTACCGAGGTTAATTGCCAGCGCTCCATCGTTGTTCTGAAGAACTGTATCTTTGTTTAAAACAATATGCGAATTAGCCCCTGCATTAATTAAATTACCGGTAGCAGTTATACCGCTGTTTGTACTGGTTGACGGATTCGCACTGCGGCTTGCCCATACTGCTCCTCCATCAATTACTACATCTGTAAGAGTTAATGTGCTTCCGGCAGTTACATTAAATATTGTGCCCGTGTAACCATCTGCACGCTTAATTTCGTATCCTGCACCATTAATGGTTACATCATAATCAACGGTATATGTATCCTCTGTGGATATATCGCCTGTAATAACAATGTTTTTATTCTGGTTTGCCAAAGCAGTTCTGAGTTCATCGGCACTCGAAACCGGATAATAGTCAAGGGACGCTTCTTTGTCATAATCAGAGCCGAAAGAATCTTCTTCTGCATCTTTCTGAGTTGCAACTACCTTAACATCAATTGTAATACTTCCGTTCATATACTCGTTGCCGGCTTCTTCTTTCATATGTACAGCAAGCGCAAAGTAGTCTGTGTCTTCAACATTATTTACCTTGCCTTCAAGAACGCCGTTCGGTGCAGCTGTATGCTGACCTGCCTGAACAAGCTCACTCTGAACACCTTCTGTTCTTATAATATCTGTCCACTTTGTTGCAGCCGCTAAATCACTTGCTTTAGCTTTATCTAAAAGTGCATATTCAAGTGAACCGATAAGACCCGGGTTGCCGTCTGTAATATCAAGAATTATATTATATTTAAGAGCAAGACTTCCCTTGTTTCTAACCGCAAGATAAACAATTTCGGTTTTACCGGGTTCCCACTTAATTCCGTTACCGGTTTCAGAGAAAATGTCGCCTGTGCTGCCGGCAATTGATTCATAGTTGTTTTGTTCTGTCTTATCCATAAGCAGATCCACATCAAGATTACCTGCTACGATACGGTTGTTTGCGCTGGATGCACTGTCTGTAAACCACGCAAACGTTGTGCCGAGAAGCATTGCAAAGCAAAGTACTAATGATATGGTGCTGCCAAGCAAAGCTTTTTTAGTTATTTTGCTGTTTGTCATTGTTTTTTCTCCTGATAATATTTATTTTTATATTCAGCTTTTACTGTTTTTATTTAAAGGTATAGCTATATGTTTTAACAGTTATATAGTTTCCTGTTTCGCTGTCGCGCGAACCGTCTTCTGCCTCATAAAGACGAAGCTCAACCGTAAGTGTTGTATTCTCAGGAAGTGCATCATTAAGCTCTAATGCACCGCAAAGGAAGCCTATGCCATCATTGCCGTAATCAGAGAGGTCTTTAAGGCTGACAGTAATCGAGTTGCCTAACATTTGACCGATTGCATCAATAAGACGAATTTCTTCATTTGCGGCAACCGGCAAGCCTTCATTCGGAATTGCAACCCATTTATCATTATTCATGCTGCACCATGCATCGTAATAACCTGCAAGGGCTATGCTGTTCTCGGGAATATCCTTATCTACAGAAACAATAAAATCTGCATGCCATGTCTTGTATTCAGACAATTTTACTTCTTCTGCGGACAAAGTCGGTTCAAACTGATATGCAGCGGCAAGACTTATTTTTCCTAAATCTGCTCCTAATTTGCTATCAGTTGTATCAATCAGCAGGTTTTTACTTAAAACCTCTACACCTTCAGGATTTTTAATGGTTGTTGCATCAGAAAGAATTCTTGTGCGCGCAACAGGTTTGCCTGTGTCGTATGCAGCATTCTTGTCATACTGGTTATTAAAGCTGTCGCTTTCGTGAGTATACTGCGTTGCATAAACATTGATACCAAACTCTATAGAAGGAACATCCGAACCATTATGGTTTGCTTCGTTGCCTACAGTTTCGTCCATATCAACCTTGATGATAACATACTCAACCTCATCGGTTTCAAGCAGGTCGCTGTCCTTTGCGCCAAGAACATCTGCTGCTTTAAAGGTTGACTTGTTGTCGTATGTCATGTTTTCGTTGGTAAAAGCAGTTGTAACATCAGATGCATTTTCTGTCATTATTGATTCAACTGTGAGAATTTCAGAAAGTACTATGTCATCTTCTGTCTTTGTTTTACCGATAATTTCATCAACAATGTTCATATTAGCTGTATATTTTAAAGCTAACGAACCACTGTTTTTAATTCTTAACGCTACTACCTCTGTATGACCAGGCTCCCAGAGACTCTTTTGGAACAGATCGTCTGCACCGTCAAGCTTTGTCCAGTTTGTGCCGTCAAGCGTGTAATCAACCTCAATGTCTAAATTTCCTGCTTTGATTACGTTGCTGCCTGATACAGCACTGTCTGTAAACCACGCAAATGTGGTTCCGAGAAGCATTGCAAAGCAAAGTACTAATGATATGGCGCTGCCAAGCAAAGCTCTCTTTGTTGATTTGCTGTTCGTCATTTTTGTTTTACCTCCTGTTTTTTTATTTTTGTCAGACGAATATATGTAAACAGCCTTTTGCTGTTGTTTATAACCAAATTGCATTTTATTTTGTATAGTTATAAACGGGAATGGTTTTCTGCTCTTTATCTGCATTAAACCACTTTACATCTGTAAATTTATTTTCAGATTCTTTAAAACTGATTTCGTCATTGTCATTTTCAGGATTTACGCTGCCAAGCAATATTCCGACTGCGTCTTTATATTCTTCGGCATTTTTAATGGTTATATATTTGATATTACAGTTTGTTATTGTAAGACGCCCCTCTGACATTGTTCCGACAATAACACCTATCGGACCCTGAGCTGTGATGGTAGAATTTTTAACAGTTATATTATCAATTAAGACATCACCGCCGGTAATTGAGCCAATCAAAAATGCACAGTCATTGCCCTTATCGGTATCTGTTCCAAGATTGAAATTGTCAATTGTCAGATTTTTAACCTCTGCTCCATTTGTTGAAGCAAACAGGGCTAATTGCGTTTCTGAATTATCTGCTGTCCGGTTTTTAATAATATGCCCACAGCCATCAAAAACTCCGTCAAAAGAATTATCTTTACCATCACCTATACCTGCAAAATCAGGATATTCTGAAAGGTCTATATTGTCTGTAAGCTTTACATACACATCAGGATTATTTGCAACATTAGCTTCTTTAAACGTATCGTCTGAATTAACAGCCTGTGTAAATTCTTTAAATTCTTCAATTGTGCCGATAGTTACAACGTTCATTTCAGAAGCAGACTTTTTAACAGCTTCATTTTCTGTGTATTCGGCTTTTTTATCATAGTTTTTGCCAAAGCTATCCTCTTCATAAGCAGATTGTGTTGCTACAAGCGTAAGGTCTGCAACAATACTGTTTCCCTGAAAATTATTCGCAGCATTATCAGGCATATGTACCGAAACGGCAAAATAATCTTTGTCATCTTTTTGCTTAAGCTTGCCGTTAGATACAACAGAAATTAAGCCTTCTTTTAGTTTGCCGGTTTTGGCTTTTTGATTATTTTTAATTTCTGCCCAATTTTCAGATGAAATATCATCGGCTTTTACATCTTCTAAAACTGCATAATCAAGAACACCTGCAAGCTTGCCCGAAATGTTAAGCTTTATGCTGTATTTAAGCGCAAGCTCACCTATGTTTTCAACCGCCAGATAAACAATCTCTGTTTTGTCGGGTTCCCAGTTTACATCATCACCGCCATTTGCTTCGGCAAAAATGTCTCCGTTTGTCTCTGAAATCGAAACATAACTTTCTTTGTCTGCTTTATACATTAAAAGGTCAACATCAAGGTTGCCTGCCAAAATACGGTTATCAGCGCTTGAAACGCTGTCGATAAGCCAGGCATATGTTGTTCCCAAAAGCATGGTAAAACTTAAAACAAGCGATACTATACCGGTGACAAGTGCAATTTTTGTTGATTTAAGTTCTGTCATTTTTACCCCCTAATCATTCGTCTACGGGTTGACCCTCCTGCTTTGAAAGCAATTCTTTAAGCTGATGTAATTCTTTCATCATTTCGGCAGCCTGTTTGCGTTCTTCTTCAATTTTTTCTCTTTCGGTATTAAGCTCTTCCATTTGTTCTTTTTTATATCTGCGGAAAAGCTTTATGCACATAAGTCCCTGATATAAAATTAAAAGCAAAAACGGAATAAAGATGCAAAGAAAATAACCAATAGGTTCTTTAAGGAACAGGAAAAATGCTCCCACATTAGGAAGTTTTGCCACATATTTACCCAATATAAATGAGTATTCTACCGGAACTTCATCATCAACACCGGTTGTTGTACCATATGTAATAAAGGCAGGTTCGCCGGTTGCTGTTGTTGTTTTCTGGCGGATTTTATGCGTAATGGTTTCGCCGTAATATTCGTCACTTTGTGAGATGAATGCAATTATATCGCCCTCTTTAAGAGTAGCCGGTGCAACATTTTTTGTAAAAACAATATCTCCTGCATCAAAATCTGTCGCACTCATCGAGTCTGTCCTTACGGTAAACGCTTTAAATCCGAATAAATTTCTGTTGTTCTGATCAAATGTATTTACCGAAATTATTGTAAATATCATCATAGCAACAGCTACTGCAAAAATAGTCCAGACCAAAGCATTTTTTACTATATTAAGTGTTTTTTTCATTACTTTACCTCTCCTGTCAATTAAATTCTCTGTTCGTATTATTCTTTTTCTGCGTTGCTACTGCACACATATCAAAAGACATACTCATATTTTGTGTTTCGTTGCCGCTTTCCTGCGGATAATGAAACTCTGCCGTAAGTATTCGTGTTTCATTAAGCATCAGCTCTGCGCTGTCGCAGTTTTCTCGCACAAGTCCTTCTGCTTTGCCGCTGTAGAGCATATTTCCGGTTTCTTTATCAAAGATTTTTACATTCAAAACCTTTGCAAGTCCGCCGCTTAATTTATCAAAATAAATTTTGTAATATACCGCATCAGAGCCTTCGTTTTCAATAAAGAAATCTTTTCTTACCGTCATTCCCGGCTCAAACAAAAATTCATCCTGCGTAATAATCGGTTTGCTGTCGTTTAAATTTATCTCAACCGTTCCGGTTTTAAAAACGTTTTCGTCAACCATTACAATAGAATAAACCAACGCAAAGGTTGTAACGCACAAGCATATTGCAAGAATTACAATTATTACTATACAGATAGTCAGTTTTTTTATAAGCGCATTTTGTTCTGCTTTTGTTTTGCTTTTCTTTTTCTTAAAAAGTAAAATTAAAAAAATTACCAAAATCGAAATGCATATTAAAACAATCCACAAAACCGGAGCAGCCGCGTCTCCCGTAAGCGGAGGATTTATAAGCTGACCTGTCGGTCTCTGAACTGCTGCAGCGTCGGTGGGAGCTGCTTGTCCTTCTTCCTGCCATTGCTGCGAAGCCTCCGGCTGCATACCAGGCATAGCTGTCTCACCGTCAGGAGATGCGACCGGTTTGTTTTCGTCCTCTTTAATTGGAGGTATCGTAGCATCGCTGCCACCCGGTGTTATTACCTGATGCTCACCCGAAACAGACGGAATAACAGGTTTTATCGGTTTGGCATTATTGCCTGTGTGTCCCGGACGTCCTTCGTCAGCGGTATATGCCCACCACTTAAAATCTGCAACCAATTGTTTATTCTGATACTCGTTACCCACACTTGTATCAAGATAGACCGAAATTTTATAAATTAAATCCACGGTTTTGTTTACTGCCGAAATTGAATGTTCTAAATCGGGCATATCTTTTAGCAATCCGTCATAAAGCGGATTATCTTCACCATTTAAAACAACCTTGCATTTTAATACTTCTGCAAGCTTTTCATGGCCTTTTCTCACATCGGCAGTAAAATATACGCTAATAGTACCGTTATACGAAACGCTGATGTTGTAAATATTTGTTTCACAGTCGCCCGGAAACATATTGGTTACACTAAAGGGAACACTTTCTTCTGCGTTATTTTTGTATATCGACAAAACATTTTCTTTTGCCAGCGCACTTATTGCAAATACCTGCAACGCTATCAGCAAAAATGCTGCTGTTCTGAGTATTCTGCAAGCAATGCGATTTTTCATATCTATCACCGCATTTCATTTTAATTTTATAAAAAACAGCATAAAATCTGTCTGTTAACAGATTTATTGTCCGTTTATATTTATAGTTTTTATAATTCTGTTATACAGATTATCAAGCAACAGCTGTGTTTTTTCACCATCATCCCATACTGCATAATCAACAATTGCCGAAAGTGTTGAATATATAAAAATTTCTGCCTGATCGAACGTGCAATTAAAAATTTCCATAAGCTTTTTGGCATAATCGGCATATGAATAATTAAAATCCTTCATAGTTTCACGCATTCGTTTGCCGAATACGGGACTAACGGTAATCTGAATTACGCATCTGAGTTCGGTTTTGTATTTATCAATTTCCTCCAAAAGAATATCAAAGTATTGTTTTGGAGATGCTGTATGCTTTAAGGTAAAAGCAAACAGCTTGTCAACCACCTTCGATAAGCCATATTTTCCGGCGCTTATCCAAATATCATCCTTGTTATCAAACCAATAATACAGGCTGCTTTGAGCCAGCTTTGCCTCTCTGCACAAATCGCCTATTGAGGCGTTTGCCAATCCTTTTTTTAAAAGATACTCCCATGTTGTCGCAATAATTGTTTTTTTCTTGTCGGACATAGTAAAACTGTCCATTTAAATTCATTCCTTTCATTTATTTTTTTGCCGGGGTAATGTGTAATGTTCATTACAGAACATAGCAAAAAAATATGCCTGCGACATAATCGAAATTATGTCGCAGGCAAAGAGACTTTTTATTTAAAAAGTTAAATTAAATTTCTTAAAACTGCAAAAAAAGGCATAATTATAAGACCGGCTATGTAGATTTTGCTAAACCGGTCTTGTAATTATGTTTATTTTTTTTGCAATTTGCTTTTTTTAAAAAAATATATGTAAAATTATTGACAAAACTTAGCTAACGTGTTATACTTATCCAGCAATTAAAACTAGTGCAGTATATGTTTCCCACATAATTTCGATTATGTGGTTTTTTATTGCCTTAAAAGCCCTAATTGCTGTATTTGACGTCGGTGCACATCACCTGTTTCCATAGTATAAATACGCGTGGTGTTAATGTTTGAATGCCCCAAAATATCAGCAAGACGTGCAATATCTTTTTGAATGGAATAATATGTTCGTGCAAAAAGATGTCTTAAATTGTGCGGAAACACCTTTTCTTTAGCTACCCCTGCACTTTTGCATAAAGATTTCATCATTTTCCATATTGTGCTTCTGTCGAGCGGCTTTCCTGATTTTGTAATGAAGACCGAACCGCTTGTTATTTTTTGCTCTTTAGCATATTCGGTCAACATTTTGCAAAGCTCTTTAGGCAAAATTACAATCCGCATTTTTCCTTTACAGCTTATAGTCGCCTTTCTTGCACGCACAGCCTCAATAGTTATAAAAGAAAGCTCAGACACTCTTATTCCGCAGGCACATATTGTCTGCATAAGATAGTAAAGTCTTTCGTTCTTTTTATTTTTTGCAGCGTTTAGCAGTCTTTCATATTCTGATTTAGTAAGTTCTTTGCTTCTTTCTGCAAAAATTTGCTTTTGAATTTTTAAAGTTTTTACTTTGCAATCGTACCATTCATTAAAAGTAAAAAAGCTGTTAAGAGAAGATATAACCGAATTTGCACTTGCAGGAGCATAATTTTCTATAAGATGCTGTTTGTATTTAAGCACAACGCTTTTGTTAATTTCTGCATTACTGCACCATTTCGTAAATGCCCTTATATCACGTATATATTTTTCTAACGTCGATAAAGATTTTTCTTCGTCTATTAAATATTCTTTAAAATTTTCTATCATTTTGTTACTGATTTTTTTCATGTTTTGTCAACTCCTTTATTCTATTTTACCACGTTTTTAAGAATATATAAGGATTGTCAATGCTTTAACATATTTAAAAAATAAGCGAGGAGCTGTCTTGATAATCATTTTTTATAAATATTTATGCACGAAATGTTGCAGGGAACGCATTAATGCGTTCCGCGGAATGGATAAATCCATTCCCTACAACCAAACCTTGCATAATTATTCGCTATATATGATTATTTAGACTGCCCCTCATTTTATCATCAGTACACATTAATAAAACGTGTTTAGACTTTGTTCTGAACACGTTGTTTTATTTATCTTGCCATATCATTTTACGATACGATGTTATCTTTTAAATTTTTTTGTTCTTTTATAACCTTTTCTTTAATTCTAAGACATCTGTAAACCTCAATTACGGTTGTTCTGCTTTCTGAACGCAGTTTTGACAAATCTAAATATCCTTCGCAGTTAATTGCCTGATTAATATCATTCGAACACAAGCCTGCAAAGCTTTCTGTGTCGGACGAATCGTTTAAAAAATAATTTATACCCACATTAAAGTAATCTGCTATTTTGCCAATCATTTCGATGCTGGGTATTCTTATACCTGTTTCGTAATTAGACCAGCAGCTTCGTGATATAAACAATTTTTGTGCTAATTTATCCTGAGTTAAGCCTGCATTAATGCGCAGCTTTTTAAGTTTGATATGAAGATTGGTTTTTTTAATGTTGTTCATTGCTGTATATTTCCTTTTGTCGTTATATAAATTATTTTATATAAGCATATCAACTGCGTTCAAATATTTCAATAGTTTGCTACGATACGCGACATTTTTTTACAATTTGTGACATTTGTTATATCAAAAAAATAAAAGCATTAAATGCTTTTTAAAAATTTTTTATTTTTGATTTATACCGCAGCAAGACCGCCGGCTGCAAGCCGGCGGTCTTGACTTGGTTAAGTCAAAGTGAGAAGATGCCCCAAATCAGGTAAGGTCTATAACGTTGCTGGTTTTATAGAAGGTTTCTACAGTGCTCCAGCTGCTTGTATACGCTCTGTGGGTAAGATACAGTCTGTAATAATAGCCTGTTGAAACAGTATGTTCTTCATCTACAACTGCCCAGTCTGCACCCATATCACTCCATGTTCTTATTGTTTCCCATTTACTGCCGTTATGATACTGTAATTCGACAACAACACCTGCATTATAACCATTGCGAACATCCGTACCACCATAACAAATGAGAGTGTTATTTGAACCCAACTCCAAATTGTTCGACATTAAAGTTATGGCTATGTTATACGGTGCAGCAACATTGTTTTCAGGTTGTGCTGCAAAGGCGTGCATGCCTGTTGCTGTTAGGCACAGCATTGCCGCTGCAAGCAGGGCAATAAGTTTTTTAAGACTTGGTTTTTTCATAAAAAAATCCTCCTTTAATTTTGTTTTACACTATATAAAACCTTATTAAAGGAGGAAAGGGGACAAAATTTTATTTATTTTTTAAAACCTTTACATTTTCTGCAATTTTTACAAGTTCTTCTTTAGTAATATTTCCAGTAATGTGATAGAAAAATGCGTCATCGCTCCAACTAATAGCATTATCAATAGGATTTGTAATATAAACTGCATCACAAGTTCCAACAATAATTTTCTCAGCATTTGCCGTTTCGGTATCAACATTTAAATTATCATCTACATCACCAATAATAAGATTAAAATACTTATCGTTTTCTAAAAACTTTAAACGAATTCTTCCCTTTGACGATAATCCATTTTCAACTTCAAACCCAACAGGAACATAGTTTAATATTACATTATCATCCGAATATACTATTCCACCGCTTTCGTTGGTATTATAATCGGTATTTGGCTGCGAAAATTCCTGCACAAAATTTAAAAATCTTGTTTTCCATGCCGAAACATCTGCTACTCTTAAAAATATCATGCCGGCAGTTAAAACCAGAACTACGCAGGCTGCAATGCGCATTGTTCTTAATCTGCGCCTGCGTTGCAGCTTTTCGCGCTCAGCATTAAAAATTTGCTGCATTTTTAAGTTATGCTTTTCAGATAATTCAACGCAGTCTTCGCCCGGCAGCTTTTCGGCGCCTATTTCTTCTGCCGCAAGCTTTGCCGCCTCGTCAATAATTTTTTCAAGGGTATCGTTTAAATATTCTTCATTTTTCATACTGTCTTTTCCCCCTCTTCAAGAGCATTAACAATCTTCGCTTTGGCTCGGGTCAGTCTTTTTTTCACATTTTCGGGTGTAATATTTAAAAATTCTGCTATTTGCTCTCTGCTCATATCATAAACACGCCTTAAAAGCAACACATCGCCGTATTTTGGATCAAGCTGTTTTATAATTTCTTTTGTATTATGTAAAGTTTCTTTATTTATTACAAGATTTTCAACATCAGAATCGCCGCCAATTGCCATATATTCTTCTGTCAATTCTTCATTCTTTTCACTTTTCTTTGACTTTTTTAACATAGTTTTTGCAACATTCATAGCCGTAATATATAAAAATGTACGTGTGCGCGCAAATTCGTTTTCGTCTATTTTATAAAGATTTTTAATAACTCTTATAAAGGTTTCCTGCAATACTTCTTCTGCCATTTCTTTATTGTGCAAATAGTCATATACTTTTAAATATACGGCTTTATGATGTTCGGCATACACACGTTCAATCTTTTTCAAATCTTCCGGGGTTTCGATTAACATTATAAACATACAAACCCTACCTTTCGTCAAAAACTTTAATTGTCATTATTTTAACCTTTCGCCCCTCATTCGACAAAATTCGACATTTACGGGGCAAAAAAAATATACCTTTGCTTTTTTATGGACTTTTGGGATAACGGTGTGCGCCGTCAGACCTTAACAGTCTTATAAAATAAACTGCCAACATTTTAATTATAACAAAAAATCTGCTCTAAATCAAGTTATTAAGAGCAGATTGTTTATTTAGTCGCTAAATTAAATTTTTATGTTTTATATTTTTTGCGAAGCAACAATGCAAATATAAATACCAAAAACAGTCCTGCTGTTGCACCGCCAAAGTCAATTAAAATGTCTTCGACCTGACTGCCCCTGTCGTTAAACGTCTGTATATACTCATCCGCAACAGCTACAGCCAGCGCAAACAGTAAAGGCGCAAAAATATCTGTTTTGTTAAAGCATTTTTTAATACTGTCAAAAAGCAATGCTAAAAAAATGCCTAAAATACCAAACTCTATGCAATGTGCCGTTTTACGTATTTTATGATTTAACTCTTTAGGGGGAATTTTATCTTTCGGGTCAATAATAGGTTTAATTTGTTCGGTAATTTTTGTGCTTGTATCATTTGATTTTTTTTGACTTTTTAAAGAATTACTAAAAATATATGCCACCATTAAAACAACACACAAAGCAAAAATTATTATTCGGCTATATTTTTTCAGTTCGTTCAACTCCTTATAAAATATTACAAGCCCAGTCTGTTCAACAGCCCTTGTGCCGCAATTTGTGCTTCTTGCGACATATCGCTGTTGGCTTTTATTTCTTTTAAAGACCTTTTAAATCTGCTGCCCAAAACCACCTTAAACCAACGGTATACCTCAACAAACGGCAAAAGCCATTTATGCCTTTGCAATACAGGAAACTGAACTTTAATGACATCGTACGGCTGAAAAATCCGCCACAGCATATATCTTCCTTTTCCGCCTTTTTTCTGCTGATGTATCGCTACGATATTGGTCAGACTTCCGTATACACCGCCCGATAAAATAAAATCGCTTAACATATCAGAAAATGGATTTGACTCTTTCTCTGACAGCCATATTTCGCTTAATTTTTCTGCCTCTTTTGCAAATTTAAGCAAATCGCCATTTTTTAAAAGCTCTTCACGTTTTTTCGGTTCAAACTTAATTTTGTGATTTAATATCCACAAGTCTATAAACGAGCGCACTCCGCAACCGCCGTTTTCAAAGTGCTTTGCCATATGTGCAACATGATAAAAATAAAACATTTCGTCAAATAACTCATATTCATATCCATCACTTTTTGATTTAGCATAGCTCCATATGTCGTCAAGCACCTGATTTGAATTGCCTGCCCTTTCTTTTTCGATTGTATGATAATGCAATTCAACATTTATGCCGCTTGCTGAAAACATTGATACATCGTGAGAACCCCGTACATAAAATTTATATCCGTTTTCTTCTAATTTATGTCTTGCTTTTTCTAAATCTTCGCTTTTTACCAAAACATCAACATCACAGCAGGTCCTCTGCCACGGCTCAGGATAATAATTTCGCATTACCGAGCCTTTAAGATGTATGTAGGGTATTTGGCTTTCTTCAAATATTTCAGAAATTTTCTTTTGCTCATAGCTTTGCCTTTGCTGCTGAACAACAGATGCAAACAAAACACCCCTGCAGCTTTCTGCCAGCTCTTTATCAGATATTAAATTGTATTTAAGTAAAGTATCTAAAACCAGTGGTGCTAAAGAGTGCTGACCTGCTAATTCAAGCACTCCGTTTAAGACCTCGTCGCTTAATTGCTCATCAAGGTCGATGCTATCGCCACTAATTGCAGTACGCACCAATGCTAATAATACATTTTCAACCTGTTTCATTTTTACTCCTTTTTTTAATCTGAAAATAGAGCTGACAATTATATTATCAATCTCTAAAATATAAATCTCTTGTATAAACCTTATCTAAAACATCTTTAATTTCATCGTTATATCTGTTCGCCAAAATAATGTCCGCTTTTTCTTTAAACTCGTTTATATCCCTAATTACACGGCTGTTAAAAAACGTATCATCACGCATAGTTGGCTCGTATATAACAACCTCTATGCCCTTTGCCTTTATGCGTTTCATAACTCCCTGAATAGATGACTGTCGGAAATTATCTGACCCTGCCTTCATCGTTAAGCGATACACACCGACAATTTTCGGATTTTTAGCTATAATGCAATCCGCAATAAAATCCTTTCTTGTGCCGTTTGCCGCAACGATTGCAGAAATTATATTCTGCGGAACATCGTTATAATTTGCAAGCAGCTGCTTGGTATCCTTTGGCAGACAATAACCGCCGTAACCAAAAGACGGATTATTATAATGCGTTCCTATTCTGGGGTCTAAGCCGACACCCTCGATAATTGATTTTGTGTCTAACCCGCGTACAGACGCGTACGTGTCAAGCTCGTTAAAGAACGAAACACGAAGTGCCAGATAGGTATTTGCAAACAGTTTTACCGCCTCTGCCTCGGTAGGATTCATAAAACGAACATCAATATTCTCTTTTAATGCTCCCTGTTTTAAAAGCTCTGAAAAGGTTTGCGCCGCCTTTTCTAAGCGTTTGTTACCCACAGGCACACCAACTATAATACGAGAGGGATAAAGGTTATCATAAAGTGCACGACCCTCTCTTAAAAACTCGGGACTGAACAAAATATTATCACAGCAGAATTTTTCTCTTGCCTGCTCGGTAAATCCAACGGGCACCGTTGATTTTATAACGATAACCGCATCGGGATTAACCTCTATTACCTGCTCGATAACACTCTCAACCGAAGAGGTGTCAAAATAGTTTTTCTTTTCATCATAATTAGTAGGTGTTGCAATTATGACAAAGTCTGCATCTTTATATGCCTCATTTGTGTCTGATGTGGCAACTAAATCAAGATTTTCTTTAGCTAAGTATTTTTCTATTTCGCTATCTGCGATAGGTGATTTTTTATTATTTATTAAATCAATCTTTTTTTCTACAATATCTACCGCACGAACACAGTTGTGCTGAGCCAGCAAAACTGCCATCGAAAGACCCACGTATCCTGTTCCTGCTACTGCTATTTTCATATTAAATTCTCCTTTATTTTTAGTACTTTATTTATCGGCACCTTGCGATAACATAAAGCAATGAAAATAACAATTCCAGTCCCTATGGTGGCTCCTATGGCAACTGAGAATCATTTTATTTATATATTATTTTTCCGTTAAATAGAATTCTTTATACCATTTTGCAAATCTTCTTAAGCCTTCTCTTAATGAGGTTGACGGTTTAAAGCCAAAATCGCGTTCTAAGGCTGATGTATCTGCATAAGTTACGGGCACATCACCCGCCTGCATGGGCACTAACTTTTTATGCGCTTCAAAGTCATAGTCTTCAGGAAGAACTCCTGCTGAAATTAACTCCTGCTGAAGTATATCCACAAAATCCAAAAGGTTTTCGGGACTGCTGTTACCGATGTTATACACTCTGTACGGCGGAACGGGAAGACCGTCCTCACCCGTAGCCTTTTCAGGTGCACATTGCATAATGCGGCGCACACCCTCAACTATATCATCAACGTATGTAAAATCTCGCTTGCAGTTACCAAAATTAAATATTTCAATAGTATCACCTTTTAAAAGCTTGTTTGTAAAGCCAAAGTAAGCCATATCGGGTCTGCCGGCAGGTCCGTATACCGTAAAGAAACGAAGTCCGGTAGACGGAATGTTATAAAGCTTAGAATAGCTGTGTGCCATAAGCTCGTTTGACTTTTTGGTTGCCGCATAAAGCGATACCGGATTATCTACCTTATCATCTGTTGAATAAGGAATCTTTTTATTAGAGCCGTAAACAGATGAGCTTGATGCATATACCAAGTGCTCGACCGGATTGTTTCTGCACGCCTCTAAAATGTTGTAAAAGCCGACTAAATTTGATTCAATATACACACCGGGATTGGTTATTGAATATCTTACACCTGCCTGAGCTGCCAGATTTACAACAACAGCAGGCTTGTAGTCTGCAAAGATTTTATCAATTAGCTCTTTGTCTGCAATGTTGCCCTTTATGAATGTCCATTTGCAGTCACTTTTTTCTGCTAACTTTTCAATTTCGTTTAGACGATATTCTTTAATAGATACATCATAATAGTCATTCATATTATCAATACCGATAATATGTGCGCCTTTTAACGATTTTAAAAGCTCGTTAACTAAATTTGCACCTACAAAGCCGGCAGCACCGGTTACAAAAATTGTTTTATTATCTAAAAAAACGTTTTGATTTAACATTTAATCCCCTCGTATTCTTTCTGGATTTTTTCATAGCTTTCAAGATTACCTATATCATATCGCTTACCGGGCATTTCCATTGCATAAACCTTGGTCTGCTCACACAGCCAAGCGATATAGCTGCCGGGAGCATCTACACCGCAGCCTGCCTCGATTCCTTTTGCAATTAAGCGGGCATCCTCTTTTGTGTAGTAATAAAATGGAGGACAGCACCAGTTGGATTTTGGCTCAGCCGGCTTTTCTTCCATTGCGGTAATTAAGTCATTTTCGTCAATAGTTGCTACACCGCTTTTTGTAAGACGCTTTGCGTCTGCCTCGTAATAACGCATAATGCAGGAGGCATTCTTTTCTTTTGCGTATTTCATAAACTTAGTCAGGCTAAAGTCTAAAAGATTATCGCCTGCCAAAACTAGCATATCGTCATCTATTGACAGTTCATCAATTGCAAACTGAATATCGCGTACCGCACCAAGACGGGTTTCGTTACTGCTTGTGCCGTCATCGACAACAGTAATGGGATAACTAGACTCGTCTGCCCATTTTTTAAAATGGTCAACAAATTTGTGGTTTGATATTACAATATATTCATCCACCAAGCCTAAGGAATCAATATCCTCAATCAGATGGTCTAGGATTGATTTTCCGTTAACCGTAAGCAACGGTTTTGGAAAATTTTCTGTTAATGGATATAATCTTGTGGCATAGCCTGCCGCTAAAAACAAACACTTCATAAGCTCACTCCGTTCGCACTTGCACATATGTGTGCCGAGTATTTTCCTTCAAGATTCGGGAATTGTTTTAAATATTCTTCTCCGATTTTAGTTATAATTGATTCTTCAAATTTCGGGTCAATTAATGCCATACAGCAGCCCTTAAAGCCTGCTCCCGAGAATCTGCCGCCGTAAATTCCGTCGGTTTTAGTCATAAGCTCGTACAGGGTTTTAAGCTCAGGAGAGCCGGTTTCCCATTTGGTAATAGACGATTCTCCGCTTTCAAACGACAGCCTTCCGTAGGTATCAATATCGCCGTTTCTCCAAGCCTCTGCGGCTTTTTCTACGCGTTCATACTCTGAATACCAATGCTCTGCACGCTTGCGCCAGTTATCGGGCAGCTTGTCCTTATGCTTTAAAAATACATCATACGGAACATCTCTTAAAAATGTTTCGCTGAATTTTCCGTATTGCATACCCTCGTAAGCCATCAATGCATAAGCCGCGCTTTTACACTCATCAACTCGCATATTAAATGCCGAGCCGGCTAATGTGCGCTCTACACCCGAGAAGAAAATTGCGATTTTATATGGTTTCATACCCGGATGTGTAGGAATAAGCTCGTATGTATCGTCTTTAGTATCTAAATACAAAAGATGGTCTTTTTTAGAATATACCTCACAGCTCTGGTCAAGCTTTCCGCAGGCAACACCAACGTAGTTATTTTCTGCGTCCTGCGCCGTAAGTATCATTTCCTGCTCGGTTAAATGAATGTCGTTAACTCTGCAAAGAGCCGATAAAAAGGCAATAATTACTGCTGCTGAAGAAGATAATCCACCGATTGGGAGTGTTCCTTCGACAACGCCGCAAAGACCTACTTTTAATGTACGTCTTTTAGAAAGCGCCCAGGTTGCACCGCGCAAATAATCTGCCCAGTCACCCGTTGGTTTTGCATCAATCTGATGGATGTGCCATTGCGCACGTTTGTCAAACTGAATAGACGAAAGCTCGATAACTCCGTTCTGCTTTGGACGATAGGCTATCTGAACACCCTTGTCAATTGCTAAGCCCGTTATTTTGCCAAAGTTGTGGTCTGAATGTGCACCAACAGGACATATTCTGTATGGACAAAATGCCAATCCCTCAGGGTCTTTTTTATATATCTCGACAAACTTCTCTGTGCTGTTCATTTTATGCCTCCTTTATGCTTTTGTTTAAATTCTGATTTTTAAATTTTATTTTAAGCTTAGATTGCAGAACAGATATTAATAAAGCTGATATTGCTGTTATGATAAATCCTTTTATACCATATGCATGTTGTTTTCCATTCAAAAGATATAACACAAAAAAGATCCACATATGCCAAAAATATATATCTGTACTGATTTTCCTTAATTTTGATGGTATATCTGTTTTTATATTTATGTTTAAATTTTTTAATAAAACAAAGCAACATATTCGACTTATTACTGCAAAAATCCATAATTTTGTAATAACTCCCATAATAAAGGATACTAATGCTATAACCCCCGGTATCCATTGCTTTTCTTTATGAGAATTTCTTGATATGAGCATACCCATACTTAAGTAAAAAAATCCGGAAAGCACTCGACCTTCGCCAACAACCAGCGTTGTTATTTTTTGTATATTCATTACAGCAGCACTACTGCTTATAGAAATATCTTCAAACATTTGGGATATTAAAATAACTACAATAGATACAACAAACCACACAACATCTTTAACCCTATTTCGAAACAGCAATATTGCCAATAAACCATAAATGGTAGATAACAGATACCACAACTGATAAGAGTAAAATTGCTCTCCTATAAAAACAAATTTTCTTATATATGTGAATACTGCACCAAACAAGCTTGCATCTTGCCAATAAAAATTCAGCACTGCAATTGGCAAATATATAATTGTCCATATAATATACAATCGCACAGTTTTAATAATATATTTTAAAATTGCATTGCTTTGCTCTTTTGTATTCTGCTGGGTTTTACATTTTTCCTCAAGCAAGAAACCACTAATGAGGAAAAACAGAGGAACAGCTAAACGAACAATCGCTTCACATAAATCTGCCTTTAAGCCACTTATACCTTCAAACGGACGTGTATGTATTGCGACAACAAATATTGCCATAAAAATTTTTGCAATATCAAACTGCGGATATGATTTAATCTTGATTCTGTTATCATACACTGGCATAATACACTCCTTTTATTTTATTTATCTTCTTGCTTAGCCTTTTTATTCCATTCTTTTCTGCCGTTGTCGCTTACTTTTTTAGCAGGAACACCCGCAACAGCTATATTTTCTTCTAAAACATCCTTATTTACTACTGCATTTGCGCCTATTGCAACGTTATCCGCAATAGTTACACCGCCTAAAATTACTGCGCCTACACCCACAACAACCCCGTTACCCAAACGCGGTGCGCTGTTAGTGGTTCCGCCTGCAACAAAAGAGGTATTCATATGAATGGCACAATTTTCGCCTATAACAACCCCTGAATTCATTAAAATAGGTCCTAAATGCATAATTCTTAAGCCTTTTGCGCAACAATTAGGCGGAATATGAAGCGCGTGTTTGTTTTGCAGCTTAAACAACCTTATTTTATAAAATGCTCCCAAAATGCGCTTATTAGTGTTTATGCAATATTCGGTTTTTCTAAGCAAATATTGATGTTTTCTTACTATTGCTATTTCGGTAATGGCAAGCATATTTACTAACTTGTTATTGCCGTATTTAGGTAATTCATAGTCGAGCCATTCTTTAAGTTGTTTTTTAGTTTTAATTCTTTTTTCAGGTTCGAGCATAAAAAACCTCCTTTTACTTTTTGGGTAATTCAATCCAGTCACCCAAGGTTTTGTTCCACTCCTCAGGCTCAATCGGCATCATGCCGCTGCAGGGGAAAAAGGTTATCTCTGAAAAATAGATTTTTCCGCAAATGGAATATAGGTCAATTCTTATAAACGGGTTATCTACCTCTTTAGCCAATTTTTCCGCTATTTTAACCATTTCGTCAAACTTTTCGGGCAAAACCATTTTGCCGTCAATGGGTCTGAAATCTTTTCTGTGAAACGGCATTTCGTTACCTTCTAAATCATAAAACGATATCGCCGCTGTCGCATGGTCTTGCAAGCCTTGCGATACATAAAGCAGCTTAGGTTTGCCCCCAAAGCAGAAAAACTTATAGTCGGTAAGACCCTCTGCGGCATTTTCGTCTTCCATATATTTTTCGGCAATTATTCTGGGTTTAACATTTTTATATGGCCATTCGCGGCTCGACCAGTAATAATTGCGCTTAAAACAACGCTCGATTTTTTCTTTCGCCTTTTCAACATCGAACTCAGCCTTATTTGTGCAAACTGCAAGACCGCCCGAATCGTGTGTGCATTTTAAAACAAATTGGTCAGGAAGAGCATTAAAATCAATATCCTCAAATTTGTCCCAAATACCCAGTGTAGGAATTATGTATTCTTCGCCCAGCTTTTCGGCTACATAATTTTTAACCTCATACTTATCAACCATATCAGAATATATTGGTTTTCGGTCATTAATTTTAAGCCATTGCAGTTTTTCGTTAAACGTCTCGGGATTTTTAAGATTTAATTTTTCACCTGTTCTTATTGGAAACCGCAATTTAAGATAAAGAGAATCGGGCATCCAGTTGCAAAATCCTTTGCTCATAAACGATAAAACAATTTTTTGCATTAGCGTCATAATTTTTTCTCCTATCTTTACTGCTTTTTAAGCAGCTTATTTTTCATTTGTGCACCAAGTGCTTTAGCATCGCTAAATTTAAGCATAAGAGTAAGGCACAGCACCAAAACCAAGGCTATAACTGCCGTTAGGGCTGCACAGGCAAAAAAGCCTAACCAGCTTGTTATATCAGGCAGTATCCACTGCATAACAAACCATGTGCCAAGTACACCCAACCAGCTGATTAAAATACTTCGCATACTGCCCCATGCTTTATCTTTTAGCAATACCTTGTTTCCGTAAACTATAATATCCGTAACTCTGTACACGTAAGAAACTATACCTGCAATAACAATGGCATAAATATCGTATTTAAAAATCAATGCCAATGTTACCGCAAAATTTATTGCCGCTTCTATAAGTGCACGGTATTTTGTTTGATGAAAATGCCCCTGAGCATTGATAAGCATTCCGCAGGGCACACGTGTGCAGTTTAACACCTCGGCAATAGTCATAAGAAGTGCCAAAACAGGCAATATGTATTCAATATCGGTAACGCCGTCGGTATAAAGTCCAACAAACGGCAAAATTAACGCCGCAACACAGCCATAAAGGATACCTATTACCATATAAAACAAAACCTCAAACGAACGGAAGGTTTTTTTAGCCTCGTCAAACTTGCCGCAGGCAAAAAGCTGCCCAAAGCTTGCCACACTGCCGTTTGAAAATGCACCGGTAATTAAGGTGTACATATTTTTATAAACCAGTCTATATACGGCATAAACACTGGCTAGCTTTAATCCGTTTTGCGATGTAACCGAAATTATGATTGCTCCTGAATTGTTAACAACAAGCCCTGCAATCTGGTGAATTAAAAGTGCACTGCGCTGTTTTAGTGCAGATAAATCCATCTTGCCTCGGAACGATATATGCGGATATTTCTTCTTAACATAAAGTGCCAGAAATGGTATTCTTGCAACCAAGGCTAAGCTTCCTGCGGCATAAACCCATACGATATTTGTGTGCATAAAGATACAAATAAACTTAGCAGCCGCCTGCATTATAAGACCGATAATTTTTGCTATGCTTACAATATACAGCTTTTGGTCGGCGGTTAAAATTACGTTATATTTTGCGTGAAAGGCGTGCTCTATAATACTGCCCGACGAAATTGCCAGAACTATTAATGCAATGGTAACCCTGTCGGTGCTTCCCTTTGCCAGAGCTGCATAAAGCACTGCCGACACAACAATAACGAGCGAAAACCAGCCGGTTATCTGAAAATAGTATTTTCTGGTTGCTGCACAAATTCCGTTAATGCTTTCTAAGTCGTTTGTTGCCAAAGGCTTATATAGCGCCTGAATAGATGCTAAACCCAAGCCTGCCTCGAGTAAGGATGCATAGTTTATAATCTGGCTTACGGTTGTTGATATTCCGTTTATCTCACTGCCATAATACGAAAGAATGTATCTCGGCACAATAAGACCTATTACAAAAACAACGACCTGCATTGCCATTTGCGACACCATATTATAAAAAATAGATTTTTTGCGCATTACACTCATGATTAATTTTTCCCTTCAAATATTTCATAGTGCTTATTAAGCCAATAAGCCTGCTGTTCGGCAAATGACTCAAGACCGTCTGATAATGATTTACGTTTTTCTTCGTCTGTAAGCAATTGGCTAAGTCCGTCTGCAATCGCCTGCGGTGTCATATCAACAATAATCCCGTCTTTTCCGTTTGAAATCTGGTCAGGAGCAGAATTATAGTTTGTAACCAAAATTGGTTTTTTAAGTATTTTGGCTTCGTCTAAAACAACCGATTTTCCCTCGTAACGCGAGGTTTGTGCAACAACTGTTGCCGCTTTTATGTAAGGATAGGGATTACTTCTTAGACCCATAAAAATTACTACATCTTCTACATCAAGCTGCTTTACCATATCGCGCAATTCATTTTCTAAAGGCCCTGCACCCATTATGTACCATTTAAACTTAACATCTGCCTTTTTCATGATAGCTGCCGCCTCGATTGCAAAATCATAACCTTTTTGTTCTGTCATACGACCAATGGATAGCACTGTAGGAATATCGGTATCCATTCCGTCTAACGGGTCTCTGTCACTTAAAGAATAAATAAGCTCGGGTGAATTAAGGTTATAAAGCAAGCGTATATTATCAAGATTCGGATATGCCGCCTGCAACGAATCTACGCACTTTTCAGAAATTGTAATAAATGAATCTAATTTTTTATAGTATTTTTCAGATTCAGCTTTAAGCGGATTATTAATTTTTGAATAATCTATATGCATCCAGCCAAGCTTTTTGTCGGCATTAACACAATCTACGACATAATAAAGAGGTGTATCCTGAATAAATGCCACCGCTATATCAAATTTTTCTTCTTCAATCGGAAAATCATTCTTGATTACATTCCAATTGAGCATAGATGTATATGCGGATGTTGCTTCCTTTTTAAGCTTTATTTTGATGCTTGCGCAAAGTCTTTTTATAAGAAGCGCAATTTTTTTATTATTAATTGAAGCTTTAACAAAGGTACCTAGCCCCGACATTAACCATGTTTTCGTTTTTAGTGCAGGTCGCAATGTTACTTGCTCGGGCAGATACTCTAAATTCATTCCCCTATTTTCAAACAACTGCAAGGTAACATCATACTTTTCATAGTCAATCATATTTAAAAGATTTACCAAAGCTTTTTCGGCACCGCCGCCGGTTAAAGAATACATAACAAAAAGTATCTTTTTTTTCATTTTATTGCCCCCTCTTTTTTAGTAAGAACAAATTTTTTCAGTAAATAGCTTATAACGATTATATATACAGTATATCGCATTTTAACAGACATAAGTGCCATTTCTGCTCTTGCCAAAAAAGCTGCATAGCCTAATAAATATAAAACAGTTGATGCCAAAAAATAGTTCTTTTGCGACAGATACTTAGCCGTTAGCCGTTCGCATAACACCCAAACAGTACCAAAAACAAAACCGCCCAAAAAGCTGAATGCGCCAAAGTTATAAATCATTTCGCCGATAATTGAAAAACCCCAACCTGATTCTGAGCCGTTAAATTCGGTTACCCACGTACTGAGCGCAGGAATATCGGGTGCAGAAATAAAAAGCTCGATAATCTGAACAGGCAAAAAGCCTTTTAAAAAGTAATAAATCATAGTGTGGCCTTCTTGAATTGAGCCTATATCAAGAGCCGACATGGTCGAAAGAGAGGTTCTTGCGCTTCCGCCCATTTCCATAAAAATATTAACCATTGATTTAATTACCGAGCTGCCGTAAATTCTTTTAAGCACTTCTATATCTATTCGGTTTAAAGAGTAGTTTCGAAGTTCGGTAAAGCCAGAAAAGATATATAACACTAAAAATCCGAGCAAAAGATGCCAGAACTTTATTTGCACTTTTTTCTTCTGAGTTAAAAAGCTTACTGCAACAAATCCGACCAAAATAGGAATGGTGTTGGAGCGCGAACCGATAAACACAGCCATAACGGCTATTGCTGCCATTATTATAACTGCCATTTTCTTTTTCCAGCCACTGCGAGTCATTAAATACGTAAAACCGTATACGTGATATATATATGTTAAAATAGTATTTGCTCCTTCGCGGCTTTCGTAGTAATAATCGCCATATGACATTTGCGCTCTTTTTGAAAGCTCGCCTAAATATACAACAAAAATGCTAAGGCAAATAACTATAAATAATATATCTGCAAGTTTTATTTGCTCTGAGTGCTTAGCTTCAGGTGTTTCGAGCTTTATGCTTTCTAAGCCCTTTGACGAGCCCTTAAAAAGCAGATAGCCGCACACAGCAAATATTATAATCGCACCCTGTTGTGCCAGCATTTCGGCAATTAAATCATCTGTATAGTGTACATATATATTAATATTAGAGCTATGCGGCAAATGCAAAAGTTCAACTAACGTCTGACCTGCATTCGAGAAAAAACAATATGCTAAAAAGAATATAAACGGAACTATTTTAAAATTATTAACCCTTAAAACAACAATAATCGAAACGATATAAACAAGAACAAGCATAGTGCCGTTTACCGTAACCTTGCCTATTAATGTATAGCTGTCTACAATCAGCCACACAGCACCGATAAGAACAAGCGCAACAATTCCCATTGTTCTTGCAAGTCCGTTGTATGATTTATTATCGTTCACAGTTTTCGCCACCTTGTTTAAAATTATCGTTTGATTTTAAAAAATTACTTTTTCTATGTACGAAAGCCATTGCTGTGCAATACTTTCGCGGCTAAGTGTTTCTTTAATTTTTGCCGCATTGTGCCCTAATGTTTTTGCCAGTTCGGCATTTGATGCGACCTCGCACATTGCGTCTTTTAATGCTTTTTCATCTTTACACGGTACTAAAAT
The DNA here is from genome assembly GCA_017546245.1 of Clostridia bacterium. Classification (GTDB taxonomy): domain Bacteria; phylum Bacillota; class Clostridia; order UBA1381; family UBA9506; genus RGIG1666. The sequence goes on from JAFYXI010000021.1 coordinate 47,532, forward strand.
ACCGTTTACTCTGTCATTAATTAATGCTTTTGCTCCACCACCAACGCAGTCGGTTGATACACACGGCAAGCCAATTGCCATAGCCTCGGCTAAAACGTTTGGCATTCCTTCGTAGTCAGAGGATAAAACAAACATTTCAGCTTTTGACATTTCGTTATGCAGCGTTTTAGTTGTGCCGGGCAAAATTACCTTGTCGGTTAAATTAAGCTCTTTTATAAGATTCTCTAAATTAGTTTGTTCTTCGCCCTTGCCGTAAATTACGAGCTTGTAATCAGGATTTTCTTTTATAAATCCGCCAAATGCCTTTATTAAAAGAGCGTGATTTTTCTGTTTGGTCATTCTTCCTGCTGTAACAATAATTTTTTCGGTTTCGTCACTTTTTGGTGGGATATTATCTACAAGCGGATTAAATATTACCGCAGACCTTTCCTGAATTTTTTTGTCAAAAAACTCTTTTGCGGCATCTGTCTGAAAAACAAATCCCTCGCAAAGAGGATATAAAAGGCTGCGCATTTTTGCTGTTATGCCTGTAATTGCCCCCGGATAGATTCTTTCTGAAACAATAATCGGAATGCGAACACCCAATAAAGATGCTATCGCCAAAACATTATTAAGCGTCATAAATGAAATCAAAATATTTGGTTTTAGTTTTTTTACAAATTTACGCAATTTGATGCAACGTACAAAAAGCCGCAAAACCGGAGTTTTGCAACTTGTTTTCGTAGCCACAATCTTAACATCAGGATGCAACGGATAGCCGCATTCTGTACTTTCTTGCGTTATAATTGTTACATCTGTTCCCCTTTGGGCAAACTCGGATGCCAAAACACAAATTACGCGTTCAGCTCCGCCCGAAAGAGAAATTTTATTAACCGAAAAACAAACCTTGTTAATTTTTTTATTTTCCATATTTAACAACTTCCTTAAAATATTCGTACCACATTGTGCAAATGCGGCTTAGGCTGTAATCTTCTCTGATTTTAAATGCCTTATCCCCCATCGCCTTTGCAACTTTGGGATTATCAAGCATATATTCGATGCTTTTAACCAAGGCGTCTTTATCATTAACACCTATTAAAATGCCGTTTTCGTTATTCTTTATAAGTGCTTTAGGACCTCCACAGGGACAGTCCGTCGAAATGCACGGAAGACCTAATGCCATTGCCTCCATAAGTGCGTTTGGCATTCCTTCAAAATCTGACGGAAGGATAAAAATGCTGTCTTTATATATTTCGTTTAATACATCCCCGGTTGCTCCCGGCAGATTTACTGTATCTGTCACACCAAGACTGTCAGTCAGGCTTTTTAAAGCATCTTTTTCAGCCCCTTCGCCCCATATTACCAACTTATAATCGGGATATTTTTCACAAACTTCGGCAAATGCCTCAATTAACAGTTTTTGATTTTTCTGGCTGTTTAATCTGCCTACCGAAACGATGGTTTTGTTTCTTTCTCCATCAAAAGGCTTTTCGGGCATTTTTTCGGTATTAAACAACGGATTTGGAATAACCCTTGATCTTTTTGCCAGCTTCGGTCCGTAAAATTTCTGAGCATCGTCAGTCTGAAAAACAAATGCAGATGCTGTTTTCATAAAGAGCCTTGAAACAATTTTAACTATTTTTTTACCTGCAAAATGTGCAGGGTCGTTTCTTTCGGATATTATATGTTTAACACCTGTTCCGATACACGCAGGAACTGTGTAAATAGAGAGCGGAACGCCCATACTTAAAACAATATCGGGCTTCTGCTCTTTAATTTTTGCCTTGAGCTGACTTATAATATTGCCCTTATTTAATACCGAAAAGTTCATTTTTTGCATATCATAGGTTTTTTGCTGTGTATTTGACAATGCAACAATATGCACCGCAGAGTCTGTATTAGTGTTTATCCATTCTGCCAAATTCATTGCAACCTTCTGAGCACCGCCCATAGACGGATTGCTGATAACAACCATAATATGCATACTAATCCTCCTCAGTTATACTTGGGCATAGTCTTTAAAAAAGTCAGTTCTTCTTTTTATTAAAGTATCTCTTTCATACTTTTTGGCTTCGTTGTAATTTTCTTCTGCCAGCTTTTTCATTCTTTCTTTATCCTTAATCATATCGCACAAAAGCTTTGCAATTTCTTCAGGCTCTTTTTTAGAGTTAGAAAAAACGCACGAAGGATTAATAAGCTCGGGTATGCCTGCTGTTTTTGCCCCCAAGCAAGGCAGAGCACGGCTCATTGCCTCGATTACCGAGCGTGGCAAACCCTCCTGTCTGCTGGGCTGGATATAAAAATCAATGTTTGTCAGCCACTCAAAAACCTTATCGTGAGAGAGCTGACCCACTATATTTACATATTCTTCGACACCGCACTCGCGAGCTACGGTTTTTAAACGCTCGCCGCTTCCTCCGCCAATACACTGATATTCAAAACAGGTAATACCCTGCTCTTTTAATTTTCCCAAGGCCTCGATAACATATTGCTGACCCTTGTATAAAACATCAAGTGCCGCCGCTGTACCTATAACGTATTTGGTATTGTCGCCATAGCTGTCTATTTTAGCAAATCTTTTTTGCAAAGCATCACTCTCACAAGGCTGAAGCTCTACGTTCGAGCAAGGAATCGTTTTGCCTTTTGTGGGATACCTGCTCTGCAGAAATTCGTTTGTAACATAAAGCACGTGTGAAGCAGATTTAATTCTTTTTTTCATCATATATGTAGCAAACGGAGCCGCCAGCTTACCCTTTAAGCTGTAGTTCCAATATGCATCCCACGGGCATCCAACAACCTCGATTAAATACTTTTTATTTAACTTTCTGCAACAATCAACCGCGTGGTTTCCTATTGTACTGGGAAGACGGATAAACACTAAATCTGCAGTTTTAATTCGCTCTTCCAATATTTTTTTGACCTTGTAAGTATTTTTTATCATTCCGCTTACAGAGGCCAAATTAGGGCATTCGGTTACACTTATATCAGGATTTGTAAGCTGTGACATTTTTCCTTTAATATCATCGCCTTTAACATTTTTAACTCTTATAAGCAATTCTAATTTGTCACAAACCTTAAAATATCTTTCAAACATACGGTCGTTTAATACGATATCATAATAAAGTCCGTTCTCGTCTTTTTTCAAGGGTCCGTCATAACAAAATAATGCCTTCATTTTTCCTCCTTGAGAATGTTATTTGTTTAAAATATCTTCATAAATGTTTTTTACACATTTTGCAGTAACACTTATATCAAGCATTGCTTCTGTCAGCTTTTTACCTTTTTGTGCCATTTGTCTTGCATCGTCAATGTTGTCGGTCATATAGCAAATAGCCTCGCAAAGCTTTTGCGGATTTTTAACCTCGGTTAAATACCCTGTTTCTAAGTGACGCACGATATCAGGAAATCCGCCAATGTTCGTTGCAATGGTCGGAACACCAAGAGCCAGACTTTCTGCCGCACCGCCTAAGTTTTCGCTGTGTGACGGATGCACAGCAATATCTATCTCGGGATATATTTTTTTAACATCATTGCGGTAGCCCGTAAAAATTACCTTGTCGCCAAGCTTGTTTTTCGCATATTTAATTACCTCTTGTTCATACTGCTCCGAGCCATCCCACGCATTGCCTACAATCATCGGGCGGATTTTGGGATTATTTTCCAATGCCAGACTTACAGCATCTATAAAATCCTCGTGACCTTTTAAGCCTCGGGTCTGCCCCATATGCTTTTTGGGCTTGTAAAAATAACTTACCATTGCAACTAAGGTTTCGTCATCTTTTATGCCGTACTGTCTGCGAAGAGAGCCGTCAGGCTCTTCGGCACGTATGGTTTCGGCATTTCCGTAATACGCAAGATAAACCCTTTTTTCATCTATACCTTTTTCTTTATAAATATTACAAGTTTTAATGCAGGCACCTGCCCAATAGTCATCACGGGTAGATACACGTCTTTCTGCAAAATTAAAAACGGGACTTTCTAAATGAAGCGGCCCCGGAACCTGAAACAGCCTCGGTATATGTACACCTCTTAATGCCAAACGTCCCATAATTACATTTGTTACAAAGTGAAGATGTATTAAATCGGGAGCTGTTTCTTTTACTTGTTTTTTTATTTCTTTTATTCTTTTAAAGAACATCCACGGCTTAGACAGGGGCAAAGACCAATCACCGCGCACGACCTTCATACCGGATGCTTTATATTTTTGTGCATAGCCGTCATTTTCATCAGGAAGCACAGTAATAACCTCTACACCGTTTTTACATAACCAGTCAGCCTGATTATATGCCCAAGCCGCACCGCGATTTGTTTTAACTACTTGTAAAATACGCATAAAATCCCCTTTTTCGCCATCAAAGCTTTTTTATAAATTTTGCAGGAACACCTACATACACACCGCTGACGTTAATATCGCTTACCACAACCGCTCCTGCACCAATCATACAATCTGAGCAAATATTTATATTATTAATTACGGTTGCACCCGCACCAATCCATGTATGGCTGTCGACATTAACCGTTCCGCACAAATGCGACCCCACCGACACGTGACAAAAATCTGCCACCTTACAGTCGTGGTCAACCGAGCTTGAGGTGTTAATAATAACACCGTCACCGATAAAGGTGTCAGGATTAATAACTGCACTTGCCATAACTACAGTTCCGCACCCGATTTGAACGTTTTGAGCAACAACTGCGTTCGGATGAATTAAAGTTGCAATTTCAGCCCCGTTTGCAATCAGGTCTGAAAGTATTTTTTCACGCACACGGCTGTTGCCGATCGCTACAAAAAACTCGGCTTCGTTTATGTATTTTTTAAAATCAGATACCCCGGCAAGCACTAAAGGATTATTTTCATCGGCATCATCCAAAAAACCGATGCTTAAATAGCCGCATTTTGCCGCTATATCAAAAACAACCTTTCCGTGACCGCCTGCACCGATAATTAAAAGACGTTTTTTATCCATTAAGCATTTACTTCCTCTTCTGTTACTGACGGTGTACCTTTAAACTCTTCCATTGTTACTGATGCGGCAGAGCTTATACCTTCTTCTTTTACAAAAGCCTTCCACACGGTTAAGAGTATAATCTTTACATCGCCTAAAAAAGTAATGTTATCTATATACTTTATATCCAAATCAAATTTTTCTTCCCAGCTTATGGCATTTCGACCGCTTATCTGCGCCAATCCCGAAAGACCCGGTCGAACCTCGTGCCTACGTCTTTGGGTTTCGTTATATAAGGGCAAATAGTTTACTAAAAGAGGTCTTGGCCCAACTACACTCATATCGCCCTTTAAGATATTAAACACCTCGGGCAATTCGTCAAGACTGGTTTTTCTGAGCAGCTTACCAAACTTAGTAAGTCTCACCTCATCGGGCAAAAGCTCGCCTTTTTCATCGCGTTTGTCTGTCATGGTTCTGAATTTATAAAGTTTAAATATTTTTTCATTTTTGCCGGGTCTTTCTTGCATAAACAGAATCGGTGAACCCAGCTTTATGCGAACTAAAATCGCTACGATGATATAAAGCCACGAAAAAACGGTAATTGCAGCAAGTGCACAAGCAACGTCAATCAATCGTTTTATATAACGTCGATACACTAAAAGCACCCCTTTATGATTTCAATAATTATATCTTGTTCTTCGGGTGTCATGTTAATATCCGACGGCAAGCACAGACCACGATTAAATATGTCTGCACCCACATCTGTTACCTTACCTGTATCTATGTATGCGTTTGTCTGGCATCTGCCATCACCTGCTACTGTTACAAACGGATTCATTCTGTAAATCGGCTGCATATGCATAGGCTTCCATATTGGGCGACCCTCTGCATTATATTTTGCAAGCTCTTCTAAAATCTCTGTCGGAGAAGTTTTGCCCTCTTCTTTTAAATAAAGAGCATCATTTTCGCCGCGCACCTGCTTTGCCATCGCCTCTTCGTTAATCAAAAGACAAGAAAGCCAGAAGTTCGGCTCCATAACGTCCTCTATGTACGGATTCATAGATACCGGTAAATCTTTAAATCCCTCTTTATATCTTAAATAAATTGCTTTTTTACGTGCGATATGCTCATCTAAATATTTGTACTGTCCGCGAACAACACCTGCAATTACGTTGCTCATGCGGTAGTTATAGCCTACCTCCTCGTGCTGATACCACGGGGCGTTTTCTCGGCTTTGTGTTGACCATTTGCGTGCTCTGTCGGCAGCCTCTTTGTCATCAGTCATCAGCATTCCGCCCGATGAACCTGTAATAATTTTATTGCCGTTAAACGAAATTACAGTATATTTTCCGTAAGTTCCCGTCTGTTTTCCTTTATAGGTTGCACCTAACGATTCGGCAGCATCTTCAATTAAAACTGCGCCGTGTTCATCACAGATAGCTTTAATTTCATCAAGCTTTGCAGGAACACCGTAAAGATTGGCAACAACTACAACCTTGACATCGGGGTAAAGCTCAAATGCCTTTTTAAGAGCTTTAGGGTCCATATTCCATGTTTCTGCTTCACTGTCGATAAATACAGGAATTCCGCCTTCGTACACAACAGGATTTACTGTTGCACTAAAGGTCATATCGGTACAAAAAACCTTGCTTCCCTGCTTTACACCCGCAAGCTTCATTGCAAGATGCAAAGCTGCAGTGCCTGCCGAAAGACCTACAGCATATTTACAGCCTACATATTCGCAGGTGAGCCTTTCAACCTCGTTAATGTTTTCACCTACAGTAGACATCCAGTTAGTTTCATACGCCTCGGTTACATAACGGATTTCTTCTCCATGCATAGTAGGTGTTGCTAACCATACTTTCTTTTCAAACGGTTTAATGTTCATACGCATTTCATCCTTCACTGTTTTTACTTTAATTATCATGCATAGTCTAAAGCTAAAGGTTTACTTTCTTCGTCAAAAGCAAGTCCTATCTGATGTAACATTTCAAGTCTGCTTTTATTAAAATTCCCTTTTAAATACATTTTTCTTCGTTCTGTCAGATAAATAACAGCAGCTTTTTTGCAGTCTTCAAACCTCTTTACTGCAACATTATGAGTGCATGAATTATGTTAATATAACAAAATGCTCGTTTTTTCGCCTTTAAGCAAAAAAGAACCATATTAATTATACGATAATAAAAAGTACCTATATAAAATTATTATAGCATTCGAAATATTAAAAGTCAATGGGGTTTAAAGTATGTAACGCCAAATAAGACCAACGCACATTGATTTTTAAATCAAAAATGCATTGGTCTGAAAATGATACCTGTTTTTATGTAATTTAATTACGGTATTACATTACAGCATATCAGCCAAACTTATTGTTTGCTCAAACGGCATAGAAATTCATTTATGAATTTTTCGTATAGCGTCGTTTTCAAAATAGTTATGTATATGTTTTATTCTCTTTTGTTTTAAGTTGTTTTTAAACTGAAATTTATTGCGCAGCTATATGTCTTCCTCTATGGTCAATCGTATAATTTTCTGCACTCTTTTGGTCACGCGCGAAATTATGTCCTGTGGGTCTGGGTCTTTCCTGCCCGGGCTGTCCCCATCGGCAACAGGTTCAAGCTTGCGCAATTATATTTTTGTCCTGCTTAGTATCGTAATCACTTTAAACTCTGATTTTTAAAAAGGGAACAGCAATTTTATATTTTCCTCCGTTAACGGCTTACCATATTCTGATATTTGAAAAGCCTCTGCAAATAAGGTGGTTTTACCTGCTGCACCATAACGTTCAATTAATTTATCTCTGTACTTTATTGCAGACGTGGCTTCTCTGTATTCGCTGTTATTGCTGGCTATAAAGATTTTTAAATCTTCTTCCTTTAAAAAAGTTCCGTCGCGTGGCACTTTAGGGCTGCGCAACCACTCGAGGCGTTCTTTCGGGTCAGTGGGAACTTGGTCTAACACCCCATTTGTAAACGGCAGCCATTCATAAACCTGAGATACATGGCAGTCAAACATTTCATATTTTTTATCAATAACATCATCCGTCGGAATAACAATATCTGCCTGAAATACAGGATTTTTAAAGCCATCATAAAAATACATAATCACCGGTGTTTCTTTAAGTGCGCAAACCTCAGGACAGAAATTCGGTACTATTAATAGATATGATGCATCCTGAACTAAAAGTGCAACGTTACGATGGTCTGCATGATAATCGTTGTTACGATGTGTAAATATAATATCCGGATTATATTCGCGGATATATCTGACCATTTTTTTGCGCGTTTCTAAATCTGCAATTACCTCGCAGTCAGGAATATTCATACTGTCATATTCAATACCCGTCAATTCAGAAACTGCTTTAAATTCACCTTTTCTTCTTTCTCTTATTTTCTCCGGTGACATTTCGTGATGCCCTCCGCAGCCTTCACACACAGACAAAAATCTTACATTATGACCGGCTTGTATATATTTAAGTGCAATTCCTCCGCTTCTAAAATCGTTATCATCAGGATGTGCACCTATCATTAAAACCTTTAATTTTCTTTCCATAAATTAAGTATAACACACTTATTCAGATATGTGTTATTTCTCCTTTCCGCTTCGATTTTTATTTGCAAGCCTTTTTATTTTATATCTGCTTTAACTAAGCTTTATATGCTTGCCGTTTTCGTTGCTTTCGTAGATTGCTTCTACAATTTGCTGATTAAATATGCCTTGCTCGGCTGTTACAGGCACTGCAGAATTTTCTAAAATCGCTTTTGAAAAGCCATCTATTTCTTTGGTATACATATTGCCGCTAACATACTCTAATGCAGACGCACTAACAACATCATTTTCATTTTTTGTAATGGTAACAATCCCCTCTTCAACCTGACTTATGCTGCCAACCGCCGATATACTTCCTTTTGTTCCGAAAATCTCAAATTTACAGCCTACGAAATCAGGTATATTAAAGTTTGCTTCAACAGTAAATAAAGCTCCGTTATTCATACGCATAACAGCACTTGCGGCATCCTCTGTGTCAGGATACTGAAAAACCTGATTGCCGCCCATTGCAGTTATTTCTGTTGCACAAAGCGATGTCATATACTGCAAAAGGTCTATGCAGTGAATGCCCATATCCATCATAGCACCACCGCCTGAAAATGCCTTTGTCTGTCTCCACTTTATAGGAGATACCGGCGACCAGCAGTTAAACTTAGCATACGCAGAAATAATTTCGCCAATCGAACCTTTTTCAATTTCCTCTTTTATTCTGCGATGCGCATCATGAAAACGCATCATAAATCCAACACCAAGCTTAACACCTTTCTTAGAACAATAATCAGCTATTTCCTTTGCTTCTTTTACTGTTATTCCCATTGGTTTTTCAAGCAATATATGCTTTCCTGCATCTGCTGCAGCAAACACCTGCTCTTTATGGCAAAATACCGGTGTAGCTATATAAATTGCATCAATATCCTGTCGTGCCAAAAGCTCGTATTCGTCTGTATAGCTATGCTCGATATTATATTTTTCTTTCACTTTAGCTGTGCTCTCGGGATTTTTATCCATAACAGCAACACACTCTGCGTTTTCGCAAAGCAACATTCCCGGAATGGTTCTTCTGTCAGCAATACCGCCACAGCCTATTACACCCCATTTGATTTTTTTCATTTTAATTATCCTTTCGATGTTTATTTAAGAACTCCTGTATTTTCAAAAAAATTTCCGTCTTTTATTGCATAATTTTTTCCTATGATTTTCAAATATAGTATCCGTAACTGTCATAACCGTTTTCTAAAAAGAGGCTGTAAATTCACAGCCTCTTTTACATTTTAAATGATTACGCAATTTTTGCAATTTCCGCACACATGAGTAAAAATGCACCCATTCCATGCAAATCGTTAACACTTGTCGGTCTTTCGATATATCCCTGATAATCTAAAACACCAGTTCCGATGCATACGCCGCTTATAAATAAATCGTCGTTTTTAACTTCGACAAACTTGCGGATAATATTTTCAAAACCGGCTTTAACATTTTCGAGCCACTCTGGCTTGCCTACGCCCAGCCTTACAGATTTTGCAAGAGCATATGTAAACAAGCAGGAGCAAGATGCTTCTAACCAGTTGCCATCTTTGTCGCCTTTGTTTACAACCTGATACCACAGTTTTTCATTTTTGTCCTGATACTTTATCAGAGCCTCTAAAACTTCTCTTTCGATTTCAGCCAGTTTTTTATAGTCATCGCTGGTTTTATCCATCTGTTCCATAATATCAAGAATTGCCACAACATACCATCCGAGCGCTCTGCCCCAAAATTCAGGAGCAAGACCGGTTTCGCTATTTGCCCAAGGCATTTCTTTTGATGAATCCCAAGCATGATATAAAAGCTTTGTTTCTTTATCCTGCATATGCTCATGCATTAAAAATGCCTGATTTGCTGCCTCTTTTATATAAGAAGGGTCGTTAAAATTTTTAGCATAAATTGCCTGCAAAGGTCCTGCCATATAAAGCCCGTCGAGCCACATTTGTTGTGCTTTCCACAGCATATGCCAAAATCCGCCGTATTCATTTCTTCTCCAGTTGCGGATATTTAACAGCATCATATGCAAGGTTTCGGAATATTTTTCATCTCCCGTGCGTTCATACAGCGGGAATAATAAAATTCCCGCCATATAGTCATCAAGTGCACCAAGGTTATAGTGGTCAATACGCTTAGGAGCAACAACAATGCTGTCAACCCAAGTTTTCATATATTCATAGTATTTTTCATCACCGCATACTGAATACACATTCATCATTCCGGAAAGAAACACACCGGCGTGATAGTGAAAACCACCCTTTGGCGGAAGGTCTTCTGCCTTAAATTTACGCATCATTGTATCGCACGCTAATTTTCCGTATTTTAATGCTTCGTTTTGCATATTTAAACTCCTTATTCTGTCAGCTCATTGTTAGTTTCATCTTCAATATTCTCGTTTACAGTTTGTTCTTCTGTAGTATTATCAGAATTTTCTATATCGAAAATTCTGATAAATTCATAAAGCATTTTTGCAGCCTCGGCTCTTGTTGCATTCTTTAACGGAAGAAGCTTGCCATCACTACCGTTTATAACCCCGGCAGCACTTAAGAATGCAATTGCTTCTTTTGCATATTCAACGGTATCATCAAAATCTGCAAATTCCGTAATTTGCTCGGTCTTTGTATCGATACCGTATTTTTTTGCAAGGTTGCATAAAATTACGGCTATATCCTGACGTGTGATGTTAACCCCTGCCCCAAAGGTTTTCTCACTCATTCCGTTAATTATACCGTTTTCAAAAGCCGCTGATATTTCTTTAAAGAACCAGTCATTTTCTGTTACATCGCTGAAAACATTTACATTATTTGTTGCCTCTAACTTTGCAAGACGAACAATCATAGCTGCAAATTCTTCTCTTTTAACATTTGCATTCGGTGCAAAAGCATTTTCTGAAACACCTTTAATAATACCTTTTTCGCCAAGAGCATAAACTGCTTCTTTTGCCCATTCGTGTGAACCCAAGTCATTAAATTTTTCAGCAGGTACAGAAGGTGTTTGTGTAATTGTCGGCACCGTCTGAATGGCATTGGATTTTATAACATTACCGCCGGTGCTGCCACCGCCACCGCCTCCTCCGCCATTGCTTGAAGAAGCTTTGGTGACCGTAAATGTATATTCTTTTGTTTCGTACACACTGCCATATGTAAATGTTGCCATAAGTGTAGCTGTTGCACTGCTTGGTCTTGAGCTGACTAAAGAACCGTCTGAATTTATTACGGAAAGGCTATTTGAAATCCATATAATTTCTACACCATCAACTGACGACGGAAGATCAACATCTTCTGATATTGTTTCCGGAATCTCTACACCTGCCATAGCTTTTCTTACTTTCTGTAAGTCTGTCAGAGTTTCGGTATGAATAACCTTTACTGCATAAGTTTTAGTTTCGGTTACGTTACCGCAAGTTATTGTTGCAGTTAATTTAACCTCTGTATCTTTATCTACCGGATAAACTCTGCCCTCTGAATCAATTACCTTATCATTACTGCTTTCCCATTTAACTTCAGCATTTCCATAGCCTTTTAACAGTTTGATATCCGATGAAGTTGATGCAGGAACACTTATCCTTTTTATAGTTTCAGCTACTAAATCTTCATCAGTTGCTCCAACTTTCATTACCTTAAATGACAGTTGTTTAATATCATTTGCCGCAAATATGCCTGCTTGCTGCGAAAGTTCAGCTGTCATTGTTACATTCTTATTCGACATATTATATGCCGGTCTTGTAACTGTACCATCAGCAGCTATAACGCTTTCATCAGATGAACTCCATATTATATTTGTATTTCCCAAAGCAGTCGGAAGTTCTATCTTATCTCTTTCAACAACTGTGTTGATTGACTCAAGCTGTGTATAAGCATCTGCCATAAGGTCGTTTAAAAAGTATAGTTTTATATTATCAAGATACATTATAAAGCTATCTTCTGTGTCGTTTCTGAAATCGAAACGCAACACACCCTGACCTACACCATTGGTCTCTGACGGATCCTGATACCACGGTGCTCTGCACACATGGACACCATTTACATAAATATCGTAGTATCTGTCCTCGGCTTTAGTAGCTGTTGTATCAGTAGCTATCGTAAGCTTGAACCATTCATCCAAAGGAATGGCATTATCTAAAACATCAACATTTCTTACTTTCATAGACTTATCGCCGTATAAGTCTATGACGCAAAATTCTTTGCTCATTCCGGTAAGCAGACGGAATCTTGTATAAGTAAAGTTTCTTGGCAGTTTAATATCTGTCTCAGCAACAAGGAATCCACCCTTCGCCTGACTTAGGGCAAGACCATTGTAAACCTTAGTATCATTTGAACTGTATTCCGGGTTATTTTCATACTTTAAAATCTTGTTTTCGGGGTTTTCCGGATCTTCTGCACATCTGAATAATGTAGAGTTATTCGGCGGATACTGTTTGTATCTTAATGTAGCTCCTACCGGGAACATATAATCCCCAAACGGCCACTTAAATGTATCCAGACCATCCTCTAATGCCGGCGTAGGTACATTAAAGAATGATACATTTGCAGTTATCTTACCATCAAAACCGGCCTTTAAATTATCTGCATTAATACTTCCTGTAATTGTAAACGGACCGGTTCCTGTACCAATCGAAGTTGTATCCCATGTTACAGTTTCAAATCCCTTCATGCCATTTTCATATACACAGCCAATTTTTTCAGGCAGGTCAGAAACATTTTTAACTATTATATCAAAGCTTGTTTTTCCATCGGGATAATCCGCAGCCGCTATTGCTGATTCTTCTACTGTAAGTCTTAAAGAAACAAGCACTCCATCATTTCCGACGATTTCAGGATAACCTATAACATATCCTGAATATGTAGTTTCTCCAGCAACATCCGTTCTGGCAATACTGTCTCCCCAATTTACTTCCATATACTTGATTTTGCCGCTTTCCATAAGTACCGGAACTGTGGTTGGGAATGAATATGCCTCGTTAAGTGAAAGCGTTTCTTCAATCGGCTCTACACTAACCGGCTTGTCTTCGCTTACTGTAAGTGTATAAATTACCTCATTATCATAGCCGTTTACGGTTCCTGTGTATGTAAATACACCGGCTTTTGAAGTATCTGCAACACCATTCCATGTAACACTCATTTCCTTTTCATTGCTGCCGCTTTCATCTGCTTCTGACATAACAGCAATAATACTTGACGGAAGTGTATAGTCATTTCCAACATAGATCTTTTCAACATTTGAACAAGATTCAGGCTTTATAGACTCAATGGTACGTGCATCAACATCAACAGTAACCTCTATTGTTTCGCTGAAGCCATCAATTTTACCAACAACCGTCTGTTTACCGCTTTGAGTCGGGTCTATAGTATATTTAACCGCAAACTGCTGCATTGTGCCATCATTCATTTTAAGTGAAATAAGCTGCTCTCGCTCAGCATTTATTCCGCTTACAACAGAATCATACAGGGTTTCAGGCAGTTCGCCAATTACATATTTGTATTCTGTTACCTTTAAATCATCAAAATATATTTGTGTTTTTACGGTTTCACCGTTTGCATCAACACCGTTTGTACCTACAATTTCTATTACCTTAAATGACGGGTCGGTAACAGCGGTCTGATTAAACGGAGTATCAAGTCTTATATCGTGTCCGTTTGCAAAGACGCTGTATGTACCGGCATTTTTATCTACTAAAATGGAAAAATCAATCCACTTGTTTGTCCAGTCATCAAATTGCTTACCTTTTAACTGCAAAGCTTCGGGATTTGCACCGGTAGTTGCATTATTTTTTATTCCGTTTCTTACATTCAGCTTGCCGTTGCTTGAGTCCATATTTATTCTCATTCCGCATACTTCAAGACGGCCAAGCGACGGGTCATTATACGCAATAAGTGATACACCGCTTTTAGGTTCGGTAGAAAGCTGTTTAACTCTACCGGATATTATATAATCATATTTTGAGCTTTCCGGCGATATTAATTTGAATGAACCCCATGATTTAGAGTCAGAAACCTGAGCAACCTTGTTACCTTCTATACCTTCTTCATAAACAATATCATTGCCCTCTGTAAGCGAAAGTCCGCCCAAACCGCCGGCTACTTCATAGTCCGGTCTGTCTCCGCCGACAGTATAGCTTTCCATATCATCAAAAATAAGAACATTCTGTTCGCCTACATTTACAGTACAAATTAAAGCATCGCCGCTAGACAAAGAACCGGTAAAACTCTGTCTTCCTATATAGGTTGTATCAACCTGCGTTTCGCCGTCCCATATAATGTCGTAGCCGTTGTATGCAGCAGGCAAAGCATAATCTTCCCCCTGACCTGCTATTACATTCATATAGCACAAAGCTTCGACAGTTAATGTATAAGTTACTGTACCGCTATAATCTGCAACCGTGCCGGTAAATGTATAAACACCTTTATTTTCTGTACTTGCTGCACCATTCCAGACAATTGCAACCTCCTGCGTGCTGCCATCACTCATATTGGCTGTTACAGTTGCAGGTAAAGTAAACTCATCACCAACTGATACATTTTTTGACAAATTATCAATAGATTCTATAACAACCGGTGCGTCTTCTATATTAACAGATATAGGAATATTAAAATTGAAACCTTCTGCTGTTCCGTTTACTGTTATTGCACCTGCTGCGGCAGTATCATCTGCATTTAATGTATAATAAACAGTAATATTTTTTGATGAACCGTCACTCATAACAAGATTAAAACTTGTAGTCATATTACCGGTTGTTCCTGTTTCAACAGTTGTGCTTATGTTGTCAGGAACATTGCCTTGCGGATATACCGGTTTTGCATATTTAAGTTCATCAATATATGCTATGCTGTTAGTATCACTTGCTGTAACACGCTTTGCCATAGCAATATTATCTACACCATAATTAGTAAGATGCGAAGGCGACGTTGTATCTCCGCCCCACGCAACATCTTGAGCTATTATATTCCCGTCAATCTTTAACATATAGGTTTCGCTGTTACCAATAAGCTCAACAAGAATATATTCATCCATCTTGTATATTCCTGCCGTTTCGGTTTCGGACCAGCTTACATATTCAGAAATATCTTCATTTACAAATGTTGAGCCTGCTGCTTCATATCGTAGCTCTGTTTTGGTTATATTACCTTGTGCATCAGCATTTGTTCTTAATGTATACATAGGTGTGTTGTGCGACTGTAACTGAAAGAATACATATCTGCGGCTGCTGTTTGCAGACGTATTAAGGTCAAGGCTTGCAGCCTTTACTTTAACAGAAATATTAAAATTTTCCCCTACTGCCTTATCTGTCGGAAAATATCTTGTAGATGACCATCCGGCCTTTCCCGGTCCTATTGCCAGAACTGTGCTGTCGCCCTCTTTTACAAGGCGTGTATGCGTACTTTCATCTTCAGCATTATATGCAGCCTTAAAAAATTTACCGCCGTTTATATTTTTATCAACAGCTGCAACGTATTCAGACTCTTGATATGACTCATAATCATCACTTATAAGGTCTGTCCACTCACCAACATTTACCCTGTAAGTAACTGATGCTCCGCTTGCATCAGTACCCTCGAATAACTGATAGCCGACTGCTGATGTATCAACAGTATAATTTTCGTTCCATGTAATATCTGCAGGAAGAGTATACTCTTCTCCCATTCCGACATTAACTGTAACAGTTTCTGTTGCTGCAACGGCATTAATCCCCAGGGACGAAAGCATAAACAGCGCACACATTAACACGCTTAGAATTCTTTTTATTCTCATATAAATACATCCTCCCTGTTTTATCTGTAAATAACAACGTCTCTGATACGGTTATATCTTTGACGAATAAAAATTCTGTCATCAGGCTTTATATCATAAAAGCTGCCTGTTTCGAATTGTTTACTGCCCATATGCGCTATTATAATCCTTGTACTTTCTGTCATAAAATAATCCGCCTCTGTTCCATACGGATAATCCGGCAAATTAACGGTTACTGTAAAACCGGCTATCTTCTGAACCGTTCCGTAGGTGGTTTTACGATGTGCGGCAGTTTGCTCTACATTACCGCCGTTCCACTTAACAGTTTTTGCACTTTTCCCGTCAGCGCACAACAGCGTTGCTGCTGCAATAGCCGGTTGCTCACCGTCATAATATGCAGCCTTTACCATTGCCTTATTTGTATCGTACTGGATAACAGAACCGAATTTTAACATATCGGCACTCATACTTTTCTTAAATTCAGGATCTATAATCTCAGACACATATTCGCCGTCAACAAATCCACTTATAACTGTATTGGATGTATCGGTTTCTTTATCATAAACGGTGTGTGTCTGATCTACAATCATAACCGGACTGTTTGACGATAAGCTAAAGAAGAAATTCTTTTCCTGAGCGGGTTTGGTATACATTATCGCTCCAATTTGCTTTTCTTCATTAACATCAAAAAGCAATACCTGATAGTAGTTTCCGTCAGAAAAATATGTCGGTGCTTTACCGGCGGTATATCTTGTATAATCCTCGCCCTCATATGTCCAGGGTATTTCAAAGCATATTGTATCATCGGTTATCTGATAGCTCTGCAGGAACAATCTGTTTGAATAAAAACGTCTGCCTTCTGCCTCGCCGCTTACCGGATTTATGTATCCCACAGAAAACTCCTCTGTACTCGGAGTTTCGGCAGCCGTACGCAACAACGAAAGCTCTCCGTCCTGATTCAGCTTATATTTTACTACCTGGGTTTCGGCTGTTCTTATGTCGTTAAATACAGGAGTGCGTTTAAATTTATCATAAAATTCTTTCGGTGTGATAGTAGATTCAGCACCTTTATCATAAAACTTTAATTTATCTGCAACCTGCAATTCAACAAATTTGTTATCTTCTGTCAGCATACGCACATTCACTTTGTCGCTGATGCCTTCTTCAATTTCTACCGAGGTTAAATAACCGTATACCTCACCGTCTGAGCCTTTTTCATCACAATAAGCGATTTCACCAAAACAGTTAAGTATAAATACGCCTGTATTTCCTACCTTAGCATTTAAATATCTGCTTGGAATGCTTTGAGAAATATAATACTCTTCATCACCAATCTGAACAGATTTACGGTCTCCATCTACTGTTGTCATTGAGATAGTTCCCTCAACCATCTCTTTACCTACAATTATTTCTACCGCATCTCCTGATGCCGACATTGCCACAGATGCAATTGCCCCATTAGGAATATCGGAAAAACTGATGCGTTCGCCGTTCATTGTAATTTTTTCGTATACATCCTCTACATCATATTTAACACTAAGTCCTACACCATCCATTATATATTTAGACGATTCGTTTTCAGAAATATTATTTATGTAGTAATCCTTATAAGAAAGAATTTTTATACAGTCATATACATCATCGCGGTCAATATCAATTAACTCAATTGTTCCCGATTTAACATCCATATCGACTGTTCCGATGCTTTTATACGGTATATATTCATTATTATAAATAATACTTGCAGATGGACTTACATTTTCTACCTCTACTCTGTCAGCATCTTCATCTTCAAAATATGAAAATGTTGCATTTTTGGTAAAAAGTGCATTAAAACCCTCCGACATTTGTGCATCAGTCTTTATCTTATACTGAGATGATGCATCCTCTTTTATTAAAACAATGTGATTTTCTCCATCAACATCTTCATAGAAAAACTGTACTTTATTTCCTAAAAGCTCTGCATAATCAATATCGCAGTTATATAAAACATTATCTATTTCGATGTAGCCTTCTTTTACTTTTTCACCATATAAGCCTTCTACATATGTAGCTGTAACAAGACCCTTGCCGACCTTTGAATTAAAGTAAATGTCTAGCATTGTATCATCACTTATTCTGTACTCCACATTGCCATCAGAAGTAAATATTGTTTCCTGCATCATGCGTGTCTGTAATGCATTGTAACACATTACGGCAATCGCTGCTCTTGACGCTGAATCCTGAGCATTTACATTTGCAAAGTTAAATAAATCCTCTTTTGCAGCTATCATCATATAGCCTGCAGGATATCCGCCGTTTGCATTCGCCTGAGGAGTGTATCCTAAAAGAGAAACAAATATTTTAATTGCCTGCTGATAGGTAACTAAACCCTCAGGATTAAAGCTGCCATCCGGAAAACCGTTTACTATATCAAGTGCTGCAGCTGCCTCTATCATTCCGAATGCCCAATGTTCCGGTGCAACATCAGAAAAAGACGGTTTTTGAGAATTACCCGAAGCAGCAGCATCTGCTTTTATCATTCTTAGTGCCACAGCTACAATTTCTGCTCTTGTTACTGCGTTATCCGGATAAAAATTGCCATCCGGAAATCCCTGCATAATATTATAGCCGGAAACAAAGTCAATTTCTTTTTCTGCCCATGCATCAACGGTATCATCATACGCATACACGCTAATACCTGCAAGCATAAGCATAGCTAAAAGAAAAGAAATTGCTCTTACAACTAACTTTTTCACATTAAATACCTCCCTATTGAGTTACCGTTACTTGTATGTCTGCCGTAACTCCACTTGCCGCCTCAGCTGTTACAATACACGTTCCCGGTGAGAGGGCAGTTACATATCCGTCTTCTACCTTGCAGCAACCGGTGTTGTCAACATACCACTCGAGTGTAACATCATCCGCATCTTCAGGAATCGCCTCTGCATTTATCATGTACTGGTCACCAACCTTAAGAGTCAGCTCCTTAATATCACATAAAACCGCACTCGGCAGTACTTCTGACACGATGGTCTTATTAAATAGCGAATAGCCATAGTATGATTTAAGTTGACCATTATCTTCAACATAATTCGTCTGAAAATCGAAACTTTCACCCTGATAGTGCGGAATCATCTTGCTCACACCCTTAGCAGCCGCTACAAAGTATAAAATCGCATACGGTGTAGGATCTGCAAGACGTGCATATGCACCCAACTCGGATTTATAGAAAAATCCGTTTATATATCTTTCATTAATTATGCGCATAACCAAGCGCTTAGCAAGCTGATAATATTCATCCGCGCCTGTAATCTCGTAAAGTCTTGACAGGGTAAGAACCATATTGGTGTCGTCACAGTCTGTGTAAATATCAATATCAATATTTTCTCCCGGTGCAGTACCAATATCACCAAGCGAGAACGACATACACACACTACGCAGACATTCCCATATATCCGGATCGTGCGTTCTTTCGTATCCGTCTAAAAGTACCCAACTCATATCACTGGTAATATTAAATGGAGTGTAGGTACTTCCTCCGTCTCTGTAATATGCCTTAAATTCCGGCTTATAATCATCAAGTATAGTTCCGTCTGTCATACCTGCGTTTCCAAGACCGGTTCTGTGGTCGTAGGTATAATTTACAAAGCCCTTTAGTGCCTCTATACCCCACTGTTCAATTTCTGCGCCAACCTCGCCGCCTACAACATCGGCAATATCAAAACAAATCATCGGCATATAGAAAGAGCCGCCACCGCATTTACCCTGATTTAATAACCATGAGTCATTAACCTTTTCAGCTGTAGTTCCATATTTTTCAGGATTCTTATAAACCTTGCTGAATGAAGATTTTGCACGTCCCTCAGGGAAGCTGGATTTATAGTTATCTTCATAAACATCACCGATAAATGAGTTACTCATTCCGCCGGTATCTGAAAACTGGAACGGTACAAGACCTGTTACAGGGTCTGCCGCTGCATGATAGCACCACAAAATTTTACGCGCATAATGAAGCGCTCCCTCATCTCCTGTATGCTCCCACAGTTTAACTGCTGCCCACGCATAATCAACAGCTGCATTAACGAATGTCAGAGCATTTAACGACTCCTTATGTACATATGCTTCGCTAAAATCATAACGGCTTTCAAAAATGTGGTCAACCAAATTTACATCCCAGATATTTTTAAGCGAGGCATGCCTTGAAAATTCCATAGTATTAAGCAAAATACCTCTTTTTTGACCATTAAAATGAGCTGTCCAAAAGGCTTTTATATATCTTTCTGTAGCCTCAGGATTCTGGCTGAAAAGTATATCCCATTCAGGATAATCGCACTCTAACTGATGTGTCATATATGAATAAGAGTCTTCTTCACTTTGCATATCCAGTTCAGGATCGTTAAACTGCTGCAGAATATGGTCGCCCCACATAATCATATGAGAAGTATCAGAAATTTTGTTATTAACAAGAAAATCGTGAGCTTCTTCAACCGACTCATGATATTTAGGGTCTCCGGTAATAGCCGTCATTCCCATAAGACCTTTCCAAAGAGGTCCTTGTGTAGCCGGAACTGCAAGCGGCATTTTTTCGCTTACCGCAGGCCAAAGTGCATGGGTGTTCGTATCTCTGTTAATTCCCATAGAAAACAAAGGTGAATGCGGATTGTCTGACACCTTATCAGGAGTTGCCGGGTCATATCCTGCCGCATACTCTTCAGGGAACCACTCCGAGCGGTCACGGGCAATATTTAAGCAGTTGTCGTAAAACTCTGTAAGAACATCCATTATATTTTTTAAATCAGGATCTTCTTCGTACACAGTTACATACAGTTTAACTGTATCACTATAACCCTCTGCTGTACCGTAAAACTCATATTTTCCGGTTTTAGAGGTATCAATGCTTTGCGCAGCCTCTTCCCATGTTACATTGGCTTTTCCGTATTTATGATTTGTTTGAATTACATCTATTTGTGAAGGCATTACATATTCACTATCTTTTGCAACACCTATATATAAATCATCTGCACGCAATACAGCGTTTGCAACAACCTCTAAATTAAGAGTTACCGGTTCGCTCCAACCCTCAACTCTTCCTTCAAAAATAGTTGTTCCTACTTTTGATACATCTGCAACACCGTTCCATGTAACAGGAATCTGTGCGTTGCTTCCGTCATCCATTGTCGCTGTAATAGTTGCGGGCAATTTGTAATTTTCGTCTTTATAAACTTTTTCATATATTGTATCTATTGATGCAATTTTACGGTCTTTTACATAATACCACACGGTAATCGGCTCGTCATAATATTCAAGCTCTAACATATACTGATATGAACCAAGAGTATTTGTGTCAAGCTCACTGCTTACAGGTGTATACTTTGCGGCAACCTCTTTTAAACTGCCGTTATCGAGCTGTACCATATAGGTTTCAGGAAAGATATATTCTGTACCTTTATCGACAGTAATTTCTATTGTATCAATAGGATTTATGCTTCTTGCGTAACTTAAACGATAATTATCAAGATAAATTTTTGCGTCAGCCTCCTCGGCAGCCGAACCATTTGATGCATAGGACAGCTTGGCAAAAGCAGCAGCCGATGGTTCTGTACCGTTGAGCAAATAATCAAATTTATGATAAAAATTCATTTCATCGCCAACCTGCTCACCATTTAAGTAAACACGGTAGCGCTGATTTTCGGTATCAAACCATACCGAAACAGTAAACCACTCATCACGCGGAATTTCATATGCTAAATCTACATGCTTTACACCGCCGTCCGGATCCTGAACATACATTGCACGCATTCTGTCCTGATCACTGTAAAAGCATATTATAGCACGGTCCGGATGTGTAAAATCGCCAATCTGCAGGGTATATCTGGTGTATTCGGCAGGCAGCTTTAAATCAATATCAACCCAAAGCTTTCCTGTAACCTCTGTTGAGCCCGGCGAGGTAAAGGTTGCATAAGCATGAACACCCTCATAGCAGATAGCCTTTCCGCCGTCAATTTCGCATACGTACGGATAATCATTCTGGCTGTTACCGGCATCTGCCCAAGGAAGTCCTATACTGCTAACATTTTTACCTGTTTCGCAATCTTCTAAATCGACGTTAATTATTTCTTCGCGGATACGTGTAGGATATACACTTTCGTATGCCGCAGCCGCACTTATAAAAGGCCCTGCAGGGGCAGCAAGCACAAGGCTTGCTGCCATTACAAAGACCATAAATGCCGCCGTAATTTGTTTAAAATAAATAGATTTTCTCATTGTAATCTCCTTAAACTTACGTGTCGGATTTACTCAGTTACAAATTCTCCTGTCGGATATGAAATAGTCTTATCAAGATTTGTTGCATATTTAGAAAGGATAAGATTTTTGTCTTTAATTTCTTTTACGATTTTCTGAGCCCATACATTTGCACCGTAAATCGTCGGATGTGTGTTATCCTGTTTATCAACACCATGAGTATAACGGAAATCAGCATTTGCCCATGAATAAGCTTTGCCGTCTGTAACCGTCAAATCCTCCCAGTTTCTTAATGATGCATATTCATTGTCCCAATTGAAGCAGAAGTCACAAGCATAAAGCTTTGTTGTTGCTTTGTCTGTTGTAGCTCCTCCAAATGTAACATTACCTTCTGTAGTGTTAATGCTCTGTAAATACTTTGATGAAATATCAATCATATCAATAAACGGAACATTCAATTCAGTTGCAACCTTTAAAAGAGCATCCATTTTGCCTGCCAGTTCAGGTTTGTTATATGCATCTGCCGGAAGATCGCCATTTAACGCATAATAAGCAGTTCCGTTAATACCCTCTTTACGCCTTGCAATTGGACTTCTTAAAATTGGGTTTGCGCCCTTTGCATGCGCATCGGCAATGTATTTTCTTATATTTGCCTCAAAATCGGCTGCTGTTGTTGCACTCTGGTCGTTGTGACCGAATGCAATTATTACATAGTCACCCGATTTTAATTCAGTTACAATTTTATCCCACAGTTTTTCGCTAATAAATGTTGCTGAACTTTTTCCTGAACTTGAGTAATTATATACCTCTACACCGTCAAAATAATGCTCATATTCCTGAGCAACACCTGCCTGCGGATAACGATAAGCTGTGTAGCTCTGGTCGGTACTGTCTCCTGCTGCAAACAAACGCGGAGCAGTATAAGTAAACTCTCTGAAAGTTTCTGCTAAATCAAGCGGACGAATTGTGCTTACATCATCTAAAACAAATACTTTCATATAGCCGTTTGCTGCCGCAAGCTCTCCCTGCGAAAGGTCTTCCGGAATTGTAAGATTAACTTCAACTGTTTTTGTTTTTCCTTCGTCAATACCGGAAATATCAACCGGCTGAACGGATTTAAGCGCATCTTCTGAATCATACCAAGCAAAGAAAACAGTCGCTTTTTTGCTATCATCACTCATATTTGTAACCTCTGCGGTATAAACTGTTCCACCCGGCAGAGGAGCTGATGTAAATTCGTTACCATACTTATAAGCAAGTGACGAAATATCATAATTACAAACCTTTGCACTAACAGTTGTTGCATCATCAAACCCTTCAAGCACTGCTTTAGTCTGATAAGTACCTAATTTTGCTGTATCAAGCTGAGGCATTGTCATAGGAATGTTTTTAACTGCACCATTAGAGAAGGTAAAACCCACTTCGCTTACTGCCGCCTTGTCTTTACCCACAAGCACTTCCTGTCCTGCAGGAAGATTTCCTTCATATTTATAATAGGAAGAAACAGAAACGTCATCAACATAAACACTCATTGTATTATTTTCGGTTTTGCCCAATGCAACACTCTCAAAGGTACAATCTGTAATTTTTGCTGCTTCTATTTCAGCTTCGCCAACGTCCGAAGCAGTTTTTAAAGCATACTTCATATAATCTCTGTGAGTTAATACACCATTTACATAGATATCGCGTGTACCTGTGTCTGCCTTACCTATAACAACAATATCAAACCATTCGGTTTCCCATTTGCCATCGCTGTTTTCTGCAAGAGCAACATTTGTAGCTACAGTATCAGCCTGCTGGTTTGTGCGAAAAGGCTGAAAAGAAATGGTGCTTTCACCTGTTTTGGGCGTTAACACTCTGGCGTAAAAATAAGAATAATCAGACGTGCTTGTTGTGCTGTAAATATTAATGCGCAATGCTTCTTGTCTTGCAGATGTTGTTGCCTCATCAGCAACTATTTTCATACGCATGCTATACTTAAATGAACCGTCAAAGCCGTCTTTAAGTCTCCATCTTATGTGGCTGTCAGGATTTTTGCCCGTAAATTTAAGTACAGCATTACCGTCAAGCTTTGTTGCAACTGCACCTGCCGTTGAGTTCGAATTCAGCCAGGCAGTCATCGGAAAACCATCTGAGTTTGTATCAGCAACACTCTCCAACGCTTCGGTTTCCTCATTCTTGTCATGGTCAACTGTTGTGTTTGTATGCAGGCTCATATCATCTTCACGCTTAACATCCCAGTCGCCTACATTTACAGTATATTTAGTTACAGAGTCAGCCGAAGCCACACTGTAATACTTTCTTCCGAGCTTGCTTGTATCAACAGCCGTGCCGTCGCTAAGCTCTACATCTGCGCCGACAAATGTATTAATTTCGCTTGTTGTTGTGCCAACAACGTTATATGTTACTGTTACAGTATCATCAAAGCCTTTAATTTTTCCCTGCGCTGTTAAACCTGTTGCAGCCTTAGAGGTATCAGCAGTCCAGTCAACAGTAAATTCCTGTTCTGTTCCGTCACTCATTTCAAGTTTAACGGTTGATGTCTGATTTGCGCTGTCACCCTGCACCAAAGAAGTAGTTACAGGCACATTTGAAAGAACCGATGTAGGATATATAGCCATAGAATATGTAACATCATCTATGTAAACAGTTGCATTTGTTTGAGCTTTTGTATATCTTTTAGAAATTCGAATTAAATCAAAACCATTATTTGTAATATGAGCACCCGAATATGATTGACTGTTTACAAGCTCGTCACCATTTACAAAAGCTGAATACTGAACTGAGTTGCCCTGCATTTCAATTGTTACATAATCAGTCATAGACTGAATTACGCTTTCGCTCGCTACCGGTTCCCATGTAACATATTCGTCAAGGTTCACATTATTTCCGCCGCCGGAGTATGTGTATCTAAGCTCAGTTGCTGTAATTTCATCCGATTTATTAGTTTTTGCTCTGAATAATACTCCGTTCATACCTTTTCTTCTGAACTCTGCAAAATAATTTGTTGTATCACTCGATGTAGAAGGATCAAAATTTACAACCTTAAACTTAGCAGAAACCTTAAACGCATCGCCCTTTTTTGCATCTGTTACATCCCATTCCATATCGCCCCACTCGGTTATGTCAGGACCTATTTGCAAAACAGTATTATCTCCGTCCTTTGTAAAACGGGTTGAAGCATTAGCAGTATCGGCAGAATATGCATCTTTTTTAACAATCTTTCCGCCATCTATTGCATAGTTTTCAAGTAATGCCTCATACGTTGTTTCAGGATAAGTCTCAAAGGTATCCTTCATCGTCTCTTTGTATTCACCGATGTTTACCTTATATTTAACAGTTGTGTTATCTTCTAAGGTAGCAGTATAATAACGATAGCCCACTAAAGAAGTGTCAACGTTCGATACCTCTGTACCGTCATTATTAACCCATTTAGTTACATTCACACTGTTTATAGCTGCAGGCAGTGCATATGTAACGCCCTTACCTACGTTAATTTCTGTTACTGCAGTCTCTGCCGATACAGTAAATATACCGAGAGAAGACAGCAGCATCAGCATACATACTAATAAACTGAGTATTTTTTTCGTTTTCATTTTTTGTAACTCCTTTTTTCAAATTTTGTATAACTTTATATTTTTCCCATTCCCCTTAAAAAATCAGCCCTTAACCGCGCCGACCATAACACCCTTTACAAAGAATCTCTGTAAGAAAGGATAAAGCGCTAAAATTGGCAGGGTTGATACGATAATAACCGCATATTTTACGGTATCGCTCATACCAATTGTATCTGCTCCGCCCGGTCCGGTCATTGTAGAAGTATCGTTCTGCAACAGAATTTCTCTTAAAATTAACTGCAGAGGATATTTCTGTCTTGACTGCAGATACAGCATTGCCTGAAACCATGCGTTCCAATGCTGTACACCGTAGTAAAGTATAATTACCGCAACTGTCGGCATACACAAAGGAAGCGCAATGCGTGACATAATTATAAAGTCATTCGCTCCGTCAAGTCGTGCAGATTCTGCCAAGCTTGGCGGAAGTCCTGCAAAAGCAGTTCTCATAATAATAAGGTTAAATGTACTTATTGCCGTCGGTATTACCAGTGCCCAGTAAGAGTCTAACAATCCGTAAGCCTTTACTGCCAAATAGGTAGGTACCATACCGCCCGAGAACAGCATCGTAAACGTTATAAGCATATTGAATATCTTTCTGAAACGAAATTCCGACGATGCCAAAACGTATGCACCCGATACTGTAAGTGCCATATTAACAGCCAGACCGCCAATCAACACCAAAAGAGTGTTCTTATAGCCCGATACTATCATCGGATGCTTAGTTGTAGCGATGTAAGAATCAAGTGTAAAGCCTAAAGGCTTAAACAAAAGACCGCTGTGCTGCATAAACTGCGCCGAATCGGAAAGCGATGCAAACAGTACATAAACCATCGGGTAAAGACACACAATTGCAATAAGCGAAAGAACGATTACATCAACAACTTTAAATACTCTGTAGCCTAAGCTTTCTTTTATTTTCAATTCTCTCGCCCCCTTACCACAATGCTGTTTCTGATACCTTATTGCTTATTTTGTTAGCCGATATCAAAAGTATAGTATTAATTACCGAGTTAAACATACCTGCTGCGGTTGAATATCCCCAGTCAAACTCCTGCAAACCACGTCTGTAAATAAACGACTGTAATACGTCTGCCGTATCGTATGTAAGCGGATTGTACAAAAGGATAATTTTCTCGTAGCCGATATTTAAAATGTTACCAATCTTTAAGAGCAACATTATAATGATTGTAGGTGCAATACCCGGAAGTGTTACGTTAAGCATCTGCTTCCATTTGCCCGCACCGTCAATCTGTGC
>JAFYXI010000004.1 GCA_017546245.1 Clostridia bacterium
CTTGCTGCATATCCTTTCTCAGTTTTAAATCAAGAGCACCGAGCGGTTCGTCCAAAAGCAAAACCTTAGGATGATTAATAAGAGCACGTGCGATAGCTACGCGCTGCTGCTGTCCGCCGGAAAGACTGGTTACTCTTCGGTCTGCAAAGTTTGACAGCATAACTAATGACAACATCTGATTAACCTTTTCGTTAATTTCTTTTTTAGGCACTTTGCGCTCGCGAAGAGGGAATGCTACATTTTCAAAAACATTAAGGTGAGGAAATAAAGCATATTTCTGAAAAACTGTATTTACATTACGTTTGTGGGGAGGTGTATCGTTAATTCGTTCACCCATAAACATAATATCGCCCTCGTCAGGATGCTCAAAACCGCCAATCATACGAAGAGTAGTGGTTTTTCCGCAACCGGATGGACCGAGCAGAGTTATAAACTCGTTATCATAAATATCTAAACTTATATTGTCTAAAACAGTTTCACCGTCAAAAGATTTTGATATGTTTTTTAGTTCAATAATTTTTTTCATTTCCTTCTCCTTACCAGGCTCAAATTTAAAATTGGCAATAAAAAAGTGATATGCTCTAAGCAGCATACCACTTGCAGAAAACGAAACATAATGCACCCTAAAAAGCAGGGTAAAGCATAAATCGAATCCCAATGGGTTTAGAGTCTATATAGCAAAGATTACTTTTACTACTCTTATTGACCATTTCACAAGTTATATGCCGCTCGGCATTGGTTTATAGTCACCAACTTATAAAATTTGAGCTTTTAACTCAATCAATAAGGCAACAGAAGTTGCCAACCGCAGCTTGCGGTTTTCGGCATTTGACCCGGCTGTCCGTATGGCCTTGGCCGATTTTTTAATCGGCGGTCAGATATCTTGCTTCGGAAAACTCTTTTCCGATTGAGATGTGACAAATTATATCACATTTTTTGCATTTTGTCAATATACTTTTAAGCATATATTTCTTGACCTTAACGGCTTGTTAATATATAATTAAATCTGCAAAATATTTGTTTGTTTATCACGTGTTTAACACAATTATATGTTATTTTATGCATTAAGAGGTGGTAAAAATGTATCGGATTTTAATCGTTGATGATGAAGAAAAAATACGTGAGGTTTTAAAGGAATATGCAGAGTTTGAAGGATACGAGGTTTGCGAGGTGGCTGACGGAATGGAAGCTGTTAAAATGTGCAAAGAGCAGGATTTTGATGCCTTGGTCGTAGATGTTATGATGCCTAAATTAGACGGCTTTTCTGCGTGCAAAGAAATAAGAAAATTTAAACAGATTCCGATACTTATGCTGTCGGCAAGAAGCGAAGAGTATGATAAGCTGTTCGGTTTTGAATTAGGAATTGATGACTATGTTGTAAAACCGTTTTCCCCCAAAGAGGTTATGGCAAGGCTTAATGTTATAATAAGGCGAAATACAGCCGGCAGCAAGCTGTCGGGTGCAGAAATATATGAATTCGGCGGACTGGTTATTGATATAGCAGGGCGCAATGTGCTTGTTGACGGACAAAAGGCTGAAATGACCCCTAAAGAATATGATTTGTTGTTTTATATGGTTAAAAACCGCAATCTTGCTTTGACAAGAGATAAGCTGTTAGAAGAAGTATGGGGATACGACTTCTTTGGCGATGACCGTACGGTTGACACTCATATTAAAATGCTGAGAAACAGTCTCGGATCATATCGCAGCTATATTATAACGTTAAGAGGGCTAGGATATAAATTTGAGGTGGTACAGTAAGATGAACATATTAAAAAAATATCTTAGAACTAAAAGCTTATCGTTTAAAATGTGGTTTTACTTAGCAGGCTTTGCACTTTTAATAATGGCATTTTTATGGATTTTTCAGATTCTTCTGTTAAACACATTTTACGAAAATATGAAAATGAATCAAATTGTAAAAATCGGCAAAACCCTTGTTAAAGAATATGGTAATGAAAATTTTGAAGAAAATATTTTTAATATATCCTTCAAAAACGGTATAGTGGCACAAATTGTGGACTCTAGCGGCAGACCCGTGATGCATTCTGATTCTTTCGGCGATTTCAGGT
This sequence comes from Clostridia bacterium, assembly GCA_017546245.1. Classification (GTDB taxonomy): domain Bacteria; phylum Bacillota; class Clostridia; order UBA1381; family UBA9506; genus RGIG1666. The sequence goes on from JAFYXI010000004.1 coordinate 2,073, forward strand.
CGCCGAGAACAAATCCGAAGGAGTTTCGCAGATTTTTAAACGAAATGAACAAGGTATCCGATAAAACGGTTGCATACCAATCTGATTTTATGGGAGGAATACACACGGTTGTTTTCGGAGCGGAGCTAGATACTGTCGATGGGGAAAAGCTGTATTTGTATATTAATGCACCGTTAGCGCCGGTTGGTGCAACGCAGCAGGTGTTGCAGACGATACTTTTAATAGTGACTGTTCTTTCGCTGATTATATCTGTTGCGCTGTCATATTTTATTGCCAGAAAATTCTCAAGACCGCTTACTGAAATGAGCGATTCGGCACTAAAGCTTGCCGAAGGTGATTATACCGTAGTGTTTAACAAGAGCGGGTATACAGAGATAGAAAAACTGTCATCAGCTTTAAATTATATGACGAGCGAGCTTTCGAAAACCGACGAGCTGCGCCGCGATTTGATTGCAAACGTATCACACGATTTAAAAACTCCGCTTACTATAATTAAGTCTTATGCCGAAATGATACGTGACCTGTCGGGAGATAAGCCTGAAAAGCGTCAGCAGCATACGCAGGTGATTGTAGATGAAGCAGATCGGCTGAATTTGCTGGTGAGTGACCTTTTGGATTTATCAAAGCTTGAAGCAAAAACCGCAGAACTTAATTTTAAAGAATTTGATATTTATAATACAGTAAACAGCATACTTCAGGGTTTTAAGGTATTAGAAGAGCAAGACGGATACACGTTTGAAGTGCAGACAGAAACGAATTGCCTTGTTTGTGCCGACGAGCACAGAATGCAGCAGGTTATATATAATCTTTTAAGCAATGCCGTAAATTACACCGGCGAAGATAAAAAAATTAAGGTATATCTTTCAAAGTCGAAAGAAAAAATCAGATTTTCTGTAAGCGATACGGGTACAGGTATCTCTCAGGAAGAACAGGAGCGTGTGTGGGAAAGATATTATAAATCAGGAAAAGATCACAAAAGAACAGGCAGAGGCACGGGGATAGGTCTTTCTATTGTTAAAAACATACTTTTGGCACATAACGCTGAGTTTGGAATTAACAGTCAGTCAGGTCAGGGCTCTGAGTTCTGGTTTGAACTTGATGAATGTAAAAATGCGTAAAGTAAAAGCAGCAGTTCTGCAAAATTGCGTGAACTGCTGTTTTTTTGTAAATTTACTATTGGATTTTTATAAAAAGTGTGTTATACTATTATGAAGTGTGGATTTTATGCGGTAAATTGTTTTTAATTATTGCATATAATAATTTTAAGAAATGTTTATTGTGAGGGTTTTATATGAAACGGGAAATTGCAGAAAAATTTGCATCGGTCGAGCCGCTTATCGGTAATACGCCGTTGCTTGAAATATCGCTTAAATTTAAGGGCGAAGAACGCAAGGTATATGCCAAGGCAGAATATTATAACTTAACGGGAAGCATTAAAGACCGTGTGGCACACCATATACTTAAAAAGGCCTATGAAAACGGCGAAATAAAGGAAAGTGACACAATTGCAGAAGCAACCAGCGGAAATACCGGAATATCGTTTTCTGCTATGGGCAGCATTTTAGGTCATAATGTAATTATATATATGCCCGACTGGATGAGCCGTGAGCGCATTTCGCTTATGGAAAGCTTTGGAGCAAAGGTTCATCTTGTTTCTCATGAAGAGGGCGGATTTTTAGGCTCTATCGCTATGACAGAAGAACTGGCAAAAAAAGGCGGAGTTTTTCTGCCCAGACAGTTCTCGAATAATGATAATGTAGAGGCACACGAGCTTACAACCGGTGAAGAAATAGTTAATCAGCTTAAAAAGATAGGTAAAAAGGCAGATGCAGTAGTTGCCGGCGTTGGTACGGGCGGCACGGTTATGGGTATTGCCAAAAGATTAAAAGCTGAAAATTCTGTCTGTAAAACATATCCGCTCGAGCCATCTAATTCGCCTACGCTTTCTACGGGATATAAAGTCGGAAAACACAGAATTTACGGAATATCTGACGAGTTCATACCGGATATTTTAAAGCTTGAGCAGACTGACGGTGTAGTTTCGGTCGATGACGGAGATGCAATAGCTATGGCAAGATTGCTTTCCGAAAAGCTCGGAATAGGGGTGGGGGTTTCATCGGGAGCGAACTTTTTAGGGTGTCTTCTTGCGCAAGATGAAATCGGTGCAGAAAGCACAGTTGTAACTGTATTTGCAGATGATAACAAAAAGTATCTGTCGACCGATTACTCGAAACAACAGATACTTAGTGAAGGTTATTTATCAAGTAAAGTTGAGCTTTTGGGTGTTAAGGTTTTATAATTATAGCCAATCTAAAAACAACTTGATTTGCTTATCCCAAAAATCCCATTCGTGAGCGACTTTTTCTTCAAAATAGTCATATTTAAACGAAATTTTATCAAGATGATTTTTAAAACGAACGTTCATGTCGTAACATAATGCATCTAAAGTACCGCAGGCTAAATACGCACGCGGTATTTTTTTGTCGCTTTTGATAAGATTTTCAGAAAGAGAAAACAAGTCGGCTGAGCTGCCGGATATATTTTTAGGATCGCCGAAAACACTTTGAAACAGTGAAATCGAGCCTGTATCCGATGCCATTTTGCCGACTGTCTCAATATCTAAAGCACCTGAAAATGAACCAAAAGCACTATAAAGCTCAGGAAAGGTGAGGGCGGCCTTTGCAGCACCGTATCCTCCCATCGAAAGTCCTGCTATATAAGTATCTTCACGGCTTTGCGATAGCGGAAAGTTCATAGCAAGCATTGCAGGCAGTTCTTTTGTTAAATAGGTAAAAAATGCAAGACCTACCCTGGTATCTGTATAAAAGCTGTTATGCACAGATGGCATAACGAAAGCAATGCTGTGTTCCTGAGCATATCTTTCAATGTTGGTTTTGCGAAGCCAGGTGGTTTCATCACCGTTCATGCCGTGCAAAAGATACAAAGTGCGATATTTTTTATTTTTAGGATAAATATCATCAAAGTTCATATCAGACTCAGGTTTTACAGCCGGTATAAATACAGTTACGTTGGTTGGCATGCCCAAAGTGTGAGCAAAAAAATTACAATGAAATAAAGGCATTTTAAAATCCTCCGTTATAGTTTGATACAAGTATTATTATACAATAAATATGCAATTATAACAATAGTATAATTTTAGTAAAAGGCTGAAAACGTATGTTAATTTGTGAGAGTTACATAAATATTTAATTAAATAGGAATAAAAACATATTCGAAACGACAAATTTATTTTATGCTGTTGACAAAATCAGACAATTGTGATAAAATTTTGTCAGGTAGAAAAAAGTAATTAAAAAGCTAAAATTTAAAATTATTAACAGTCTCTGTGATTTATTAAATTATTTAAAATTCGCAGCGGCTAATTTGCTTGTATGCCAATAGCTTTATATGCATACGAGCATATTTTATGCGTGTCGGTATGTTTTCTACGAGCAATCGGCATAGATTTAAGACATTCGTAGGAGAAATGGAGAAAAACGATGTTAGATTTTAAAGAATGGGAAGGCTTTGAAGGCCGAATTTGGAAAGAAGAAATTAACACAAGAGACTTTATTCAGAAGAACTATGAATCATATGAGGGAGATTCTTCGTTCTTAGAAGGTCCTACCGAAGCGACTAATAAGCTTTGGGGAGTATTGCAGGAATTACAGAAAGAAGAGCGTGCTAAGGGCGGCGTTCTTGATATGGAAACCTCTGTTGTTTCTACACTTACAGCATATGGTCCTGGTTACATAAGCGAAGAGCTTAAAGATTTAGAAAAAATCGTAGGTCTTCAGACTGATAAACCGCTTAAACGTGCATTTATGCCGTTCGGTGGTATTAAAATGGCTGTTCAGGCTTGTGAAACCAACGGTTACACACCTGATCCTGAGCTGAACAAAATTTTCAGCGAGTATTCACGCACTCACAACCAGGGTGTTTTCGATGCTTACACACCTGAAATGAAAAAAGCACGTCACAACAAAATTATCACAGGTCTTCCGGATGCTTACGGCAGAGGTCGTATCGTAGGTGACTACCGTCGTGTGGCTCTTTACGGTGTTGACGCTTTGATCGCTGCAAAATTAGAAGATAAAGAAAATATCGGCGGCGGCACAATGACCGATCCGGTTATCCGTCTTCGTGAAGAAGTTACAATGCAGATTAATGCATTAAACGATATGAAAGCTATGGCAGCAAGCTACGGCTTCGACATTTCAAGACCTGCGGCAACCGCAAAAGAAGCTGCACAGTGGTTATACTTTGGTTACTTAGCAGCTATCAAAACTCAGAACGGTGCTGCAATGAGTGTTGGTCGTATTTCAACATTCTTGGATATTTATATTCAGAGAGATATGAAAAAAGGCATCTTAACCGAGACAGAAGCACAGGAGCTTATCGACCATATGGTTATGAAATTCCGCATGGTTAAGTTTGCTCGTGTACCTTCATACAACCAGCTCTTCAGCGGTGACCCGGTATGGGCTACACTCGAAGTTGCGGGCAGAGGTGTAGACGGCAGATCAATGGTTACAAAAACCGACTACCGTTTCTTACATACTCTCGAAAATATGGGACCTTCACCTGAGCCGAACTTAACAGTTCTTTACTCAAGTGCACTTCCTGAAAACTTCAAGAAATATGCATCAGAAATTTCAATTCGTACAAGCTCAATTCAGTACGAAAACGATGATGTTATGAAGCCGGTATGGGGCGATGACTATTCTATCTGCTGCTGTGTATCTGCAACACAGACAGGTAAAGAAATGCAGTTCTTCGGTGCAAGAGCTAACCTTGCAAAATGTCTGCTTTATGCTATCAACGGCGGTGTTGATATGAAAACACACGAGCAGGTTGGTCCGGCTTATACACCGATTACAAGCGAATATCTTGATTACGATGAAGTAATTGAAAAATATGTTGCAATGCTTAACTGGTTAACCGAGCTTTATGTTAACACATTGAACGTTATTCAGTATATGCACGATAAATACAACTATGAAGCTGCTGAAATGGCACTTATCGACACACATCTTCGCCGTACTTTTGCAACAGGTATTGCAGGTTTCTCACACGTTGTTGACTCACTCAGTGCTATTAAATATGCAAAAGTTAAACCGATTCGTGACGAGTTTGGTGTTACTATGGACTTCGAGGTTGAAGGAGACTTCCCGAGATACGGTAACGATGACGACCGTGCAGACGATATTGCTGTATGGCTGTTAAAGACATTCTTAGAAATGCTCAAACGTCACCACACATATCGTAATTCAGAGGCTACTACTTCAATTCTTACCATCACATCTAACGTTGTATATGGTAAAGCAACAGGTAATATGCCTGACGGAAGAAGAGCAGGAGAACCGTTATCTCCTGGTGCTAACCCAAGTTACGGTGCAGAAAAGAACGGTCTTTTGGCATCTCTTAACTCTGTTGCGAAGCTTCCTTATCACTGGGCGCTTGATGGTATTTCTAATACACAGACAATTAACCCGGGTGCTTTAGGTCATGACGAAGCAGAACAGTCCAAAAACCTCGTACAGATTCTTGACGGATACTTTGACCAGGGTGCACATCACCTTAACGTTAACGTATTTGGTATTGAAAAGCTTTACGATGCTATGGAGCATCCTGAAAAAGAAGAATATGCTAACTTTACTATCCGTGTATCAGGATATGCTGTTAAGTTCATCGACCTGACAAAAGAACAGCAGATGGACGTTATTTCACGTACTTGCCATGGACAGCTGTAAGGGAGTAATCCATTCGCTTGAAACCTTTGGTTCGGTTGATGGTCCGGGTGTAAGATTTGTGGTGTTTTTGCAGGGATGTAAAATGCGCTGTAAATATTGTCACAATCCTGAAACGTGGAGCTTTGAAAGCGATGATATTTATACACCGGGCGAATTGGTTGAAAAAGTGTGGAAATACCGCAACTATTGGGGCAAGAACATGGAAAAAGGCGGTGTTACCGTCAGCGGAGGCGAACCTCTGCTTCAGATTGAGTTTGTTACCGAGTTCTTTAAAATTTTAAAAGAACGAGGAGTGCATACAGCAATCGATACAGCGGGTCAGCCATTCTCAAATGATAAAGACTTTTTAACTAAATTTGACGAGCTTTTAAAGTATACTGACCTTGTGCTTTTGGATTTAAAGCAATTTGATTCAAAAGAACACAAAGCGCTTACAGGTTTTGATAATTCGAATATTTTAGAAATGGCGAAATATCTGTCAGACAAGGGAATAGCGATGTGGATAAGACACGTCTTAGTCCCCGGCTTAACCGATTCTGAAGAAGACCTTGCAAAAATGGCTCAGTTTATAAAATCACTTAAAACCGTCGAAAGGGTAGAGGTTTTACCTTACCATACCTTAGGGCTTTTTAAGTGGGATAATTTAAATTATAAATATCCGCTTGAAGGAGTTAAAAGTCCTACTTCAGAAGAGATGAAGAAAGCCGAAGCAATATTAAAACTGTAATAATTCAAGCCGTTGGAATGTAACAGTTCCAACGGCTTATAAACAGTAATTTATCAGATGAAATTTTTTCTAAAAAAATACAATATTTTTTAATTTTATGCTTGACAAACACTACTTTTGGTAGTATAATAAGTAATCGAGCGAGTGTGCTGGAACTGGCAGACAGGCACGTTTGAGGGGCGTGTGTCTACGACGTACGGGTTCAAGTCCCGTCACTCGCACCAAAAAAACAGACATACCAAACGGTGTGTCTGTTTTTTTATTTCAAGGGACTTGAACCCTAAGAGGGTTTTTGCGTTAATAAAATATGCCGGTGGCATATTTTTAGCAAAAAGGTGCGCAGGCGGGTACCGAAGCCGTAAGGCTTGGGTCGCCAAGCAGGCAAGACGCGAAGCGGCTGTGTCCCGTCACTTGCACCGAAAATCCGTACACGGAAGTGTGCGGATTTTCGGAAAGTAATAGGTAAAAGTGAATAAGGAAGAAGTTAGGTGCAAACTCGCAAAAGCGAGTCTGTTTTTTTATTTATATATACTAAAGCCCTAAGATAATTTTAGTTTTAAAGAGGATGTATAAATTCACATACTTGATTTATGTCGTTTTTTAAAGTATAATATAAAATAAGGAGATATTATGAAAATAACCTAAAATATTAAAAAGGAGAAATAGTATGAAAACGTCAAAACTATTAAGCTTGTTTTTAGCAATAGCAATGCTTATGACAGTATGCGCAGTTTCTGTATCTGCAAGCGGTAATCTTGCGGTATCGTGGGGGCAGGATTTTAACGATGAGGAATACTCAACGCCGCTGCCGGGAACAGCTATGTTCTATCACGAGGGAGGCATAACAAACTATGAATTTAAGCTCTATAAAGATGGAAATGAGGTTTATACAAACCGAATTGAAGAAGGACTTTTTGACGATGAAGAGGGCTTTTGGGAAGAAGAAACACTATTTTTGGATAAATTCTCTGAATTCGGAACAGGTACATACAAATTCTCGGTTTCGTCGCTGACGGGTAGCGGAAATACGATTGACGAGGCAGAAATTATTCAGACTGCAACGAGCGGTAATTTTTCATACAGACAACCGACTCAGAAATTGTCTGTGCCGGCTATGCAGTCTATAAAAGAGGGAAAAATAACATGGATGCCCGGTGATGAGAACACCTATGCATATCTTTACGATTTAGATATAGTGTACGATAACGGCAATCACCACGACCCTAACTATACCGAATGGTTTACTGTATCAGAGGGCGTGAATGAATTTTCGGCAAACGAGATTGAAAGTGTTGTAAACTATCTTAATAACTACAATCCTACAAAATATCCTAAATCACAGGCATCGGTAAAAATCCGTGTCCGTGCACTTCCTGAGGATATAAGAAGCTTTAAACCGAGCGATTATTCTGAGTGGTGTACGATTGAAAAGCCGTTTGCATCAGGAGACGAAGAAAAACCGGCAGTTGACCGTTCAACCGTCAGCGGAGAATTTTATGATGCAGCAAAGGTTGTTTATGATTTAGGTATAATGTCCAATGTATATCAAAATCCTTCAAAAGCTGTAACAAGAGGAGAGCTTGCCGTTACATTGGTTGCTCTTATGGGGCTTGAAGATTCGGCAGATGCGGCAAAAGACTATACTCGATACAGCGATTTAACAGTCGGTGAATATTTAGCAGGCTGCGCAGAAATTCTTGCTTATGAAGGGATTATGAGTGGCTATGAAGACTGGACGTTCGGTCCTGATGACGAGACGACTTATGCGCAAATTATTAAAATGCTTGTATCAATGTGCGGTTTTGACCCTGCGGCAAAAAATTATGGCGGATATCCGACCGGATATTTGTATTGTGCTAACAGATATGGAATCAGCAAGGGTTTAAGTGTTAATAACGAGGCGACGATAACATATGAGCAACTGGCACAGCTTGTGTTTAACACACTTACCTGCAAACAGATGGAAGTTGACAGCTGGTCTGTGAATGGAAATACATATAAAATTACGGATAATTGCTTTTTATATGATTTAGGTTACGAAAAATATATCGGCGATGTAGAAGTTGTTACAGATTCAAGTGCTAAAATTACAGGAAAAATGTATAATAAAAGCAATTTGGACGGTGTGGATGTAACAGAAAAAGTGTTAACTATTGAAGATAAAGATTTGCTCGGCTATACTGTTAAAAATATGAACTTGTACGTTAAAGACGGCAGTATTATTTCTTCGATTGAAAATTATACTGTATCGGTTGTGGTAAACAATGGTGAAACTGAGACAAAAACAAGAGTTGTTCCTTTTGAAATAACCACGAACGGATATACCAAGTACAAAATCGGTGACGGTGAATATAAAGATATTGAGCAGGGGATAATGTATCATTTAATCGGTTCTGAAAGCAGGTCTCATAACTTAGCTTTAACCTTTACAAATGACAAAGAAACAAAAGTTACAAAACTAAACAAAAGTGTTAGTTTTGATAATAAACGCACAATAACTTATGTATCTGATGGCAGAGTAGAAACTAAAGAATATTCTGTCGGTTACGAGGTATCGTCATTACCATATGCAAACTATCGAACAGGATATAAGACGAATGGCTGGAATAACGTTCCATATATTATGCCTGATAAGGATATTACCGTTTATGCTGATTATGTAAAACAGACGTCTGTTACAGGAAAAATTACATTTAAAGGTGAGCCGCTTTCGGGTGCGTATATTTACAGAGATGGTTATTACTGTGCTCGTACGGCTGAAGATGGCAGCTATACAATATCAAATTGTCCTATGAGCGGAGAACTTGCAATTACGGTAGCGCATCCTACCGAAAACATAAGCGAAACATTTACAGAAATTATAGATAGTGAAAACAAGGATGTAGGTGAGTTTATGCTTTGCTCTGCAACTGTTAAATATGACACCGCGGCAGATGGACTTATTTTATCAGGCGGATTACAAAGACAGTTTACGGAAGAAGAATTTGCTTATACCGAAAAAGATGTTAAAAATACCATACGGTACTTGCTTACAAACACTTCACAGACTTATAATTCAAATATCACAAGCTGCAGAGCTAAAGATTATCCTGATTATTACGTTGTAAGTATGAATAAACTGGAATTGTATAAAACTAAGCAAGGAACAGAGGTTTCGCAAGAAACCTTAACCGAGACAAGCGATTTGTTCGAGGTAACCTTCGGGATACCGGCAAGATACAGAGGAAGAGCAGATTATCTGATTCTTAGAGATACAAACGGAACGGTAGATGTTTTAACCAAAACTCCTAACGCTGACGGAGAGTGCATAAGCAGAATAGAAGACGACCGAATTTCTATAAATATTAAAAAGCTTTCGACCTATGCAATTATAGGTACGGGAGAGGCAGTAAAAGATACTGAATATATTGCCAATGTATCGTGGACAGAGTTAGACAAAGTTGATGTTAACGTAATATTTCCTAAAACAGAAAATGAGGCAGCAAGCCTTTATGTAGCTTATTATGACGAAAACGGAAAGCTTTTAAAGGTGCATAAAAAAGATACGGTAGAAGAAACCAACACCTTCCCGTCAGACTTAAAAACAAACAAAATCAAAGTGTTTGTATGGGATGGCAAGTTGACACCGCTTAACTAAGCATAATAAAAATCCTGTGGCACATGCCACAGGATTTTTATTATGCTATTTCGTTTACTAAATCCTTCATACTATACATTCCTGCAGGCTTGCCTGCTAAGAAAATGCCGGCTTTTATTGCTCCTACTGCAAAAACCTCGCGAGAGGTTGCAGAATGGTTAAGCTCAATAACTTCGTTGTTGCCGGCAAAAATAACGCTGTGTTCGCCTACAATGGTGCCGCCGCGTAATGCGTGGATGCCGATTTCTTTCGGGTCGCGCTTTTTGCGTACTGCGTGGCGGTCATACACATATTCAGGAGCTTCTTTTAAGCTTTCGGATATTGCATCTGCAATCGCAAGAGCTGTTCCACTTGGAGCATCAAGCTTTTGGTTGTGATGCTTTTCAATAATTTCTATATCAAAGCTGCCCTCTAATAATTTTGCCGCGCGTGATGCCAGCTCAATTATAAGGTTTACACCAAGTGACATATTTGCAGAATAGAATATAGGTATAATTTCCGATGTTTTAACAAGTAATGCTTTTTGATCTTCTGAAAGACCTGTTGTGCAAACTACAACTGCCAGCTTGTGTTCTGTTGCGTAGCCGATTATATTTTCTAAATTCGCAGGATTTGAAAAATCAATAATAACATCAGCCTTGCCGTTAAAATCAGCATAGTTGCTGTAAACAGGGTAGTCGTTTAGCTGGGTTGTGTTAATATCGAATCCGCAAACAATTTTGCTATTTGCCGATTCGCTTACCAATCTGCTTATCGCCTGACCCATACGGCCGTTTGAGCCGCTTAAAATTATATTTGTCATACTAATACCTCATCTTTATAACAAAACCGCCTTGCGGCGGATTTGTTAATATTATAATAAATTAAGTTCTGCCATTGCCTCTTTTAAAAATTCAAGATTCTGTTCTTCCATTTCATAAAGCGGCATTCTTAGCTTTCCTGCTTTCATTCCCATCAGATTTAATGCGGTTTTAACAGGAATAGGGTTAACCTCGATAAATAAAGCTTTAACAAGCTTTAAAAGCTTTAACTGAAGCTCTAAAGAGCCTTTAACATCGCCGTTTAAATATTTTTCGCAAATATCGTGTGTTTCGGCAGGCATTACGTTAGAAAGTACCGAAATAACACCTTTTCCGCCAAGACTCATAATAGGAACAATCATATCGTCGTTTCCTGAATACATATCGAGTTCAGGGCATTCAGCAGCAACCTGGGTTGCGTATGTTATGTTTCCGCTGGCTTCTTTAATACCAACAATGTTATCAATCTGTGCAAGCTTTTTCAGGGTTTTAACATCAATGTTAAGACCTGTACGGCCAGGCACGTTGTATAAAATAATCGGAACACTTACAGCTTCTGCCATAGCCTTATAGTGCTCGTAAAGACCTCTCTGTGATGTCTTATTATAATACGGTGTAACCAAAAGCAAACCGTCGATGCCGAGCTTTTCAGCAGACTTACAAAGCTCTACACCATGCTTTGTATCATTGCTGCCTGCACCTGCAATAACAGGGATTCGGCCGGCAACGGTATCTACTGCGAACTTAATTGCAGCTAAATGCTCTTCGTCAGGCATGGTAGAAGATTCGCCTGTTGTTCCGCATACAATAATTGCATCTGTTTTGTTTGCTATCTGATATTCAATAATTCCGCGAAAAGCGTCGTAATCAATACCGCTATCGTTAAACGGAGTTACGATTGCTACGCCTGCGCCTGTAAAAACAGTTTTCTTTGACATAATAAAGCCCTCCTGCAATTCAATCTTATTTGGACTCCCAATATTCAATCAATTTCTGTGCAATCTGAATGGTGTTGGTTGCAGCACCTTTTCTGATATTGTCGGCAACAACCCACATATTAATACCGTTTTCAACACTTTCGTCACGACGGATACGACCAACAAAAACTTCATCTTTATCGGATGCATCAATTGCCATAGGATAAACAGCATTTTCAGGGTCGTCCTGCAGCACAAGACCGGGAGCAGCTGCTAAGGTTTGTTTTAATTCATCTAAATCAAACGGTTTTTCAAGCTCAACGTTAATTGATTCGCTGTGTGACATAAATACAGGAACACGAACAGTCGTAGCTGTAATTTTAATATTGTCGTCGCCTAAAATTTTGCGTGTTTCGTTAACCATTTTCATTTCTTCTTTGGTGTATCCGTTAGGCAGGAACACGTCAATCTGCGGTAAGCAGTTGTTGAAAATAGGATGATTAAACTTTTTAGGAGCTTCGCCCTTAATTCCGTTTTCTAAATCCTGATATCCGCCAAGACCGGCGCCTGATACAGCCTGATATGTTGAATAAATAACACGTTTGATTCCGTATTTCTGCTGAAGCGGACGAAGTGCAACCATTGCCTGAATAGTAGAGCAGTTCGGGTTTGCGATTATGCCCTTGTGCTTTTTAATATCTTCAGGGTTAACCTCGGGAACAACTAACGGAACTTCGGGATCCATACGCCATTGGCTTGAGTTATCGATTACAACACAGCCTTTAGATGCGGCGATAGGAGCAAATTTTTCGCTTATTGAACCGCCTGCTGAAAATAGAGCAATATCAAAGCCTTCGTCGAATGAATTTTCGTTAAGCTCACGAATGGTATATTCTTCGCCCATAAAGGTGATTTTGCTTCCTGCCGAACGAGCTGATGCAAAAAGAGTATAGCTTTCAGCTGGCAGCTTTCTTTCTTCTAAAACCTTTAAAAAAGTTCTTCCAACCATGCCTGTTGCCCCCACAACGGCAATTTTGTATTTTTTCATCTTAAGTAGCCTCCTACATTTTATTACATAAATTATTATATTATTCGCCGCATTTTGCGACTGATTTGACATAAGTAAAGCCGAACCCGCAGAATAGACGGAGCCCGGCAATCAACACAAACTTACTAAATATGCAAAACAGCATAAAAGCAATCGCAGATAGCACTCCATCAGTAATCTACTGGTGACAGTGATATGGCTATTTACCATACCCCCAGAAACAACGCTTCGGGAACGCTGAATCTTCGGCGTCTTTTCCTTTCATCAAACGGTCTTTAAAGGCCCCGAACCTGCGACTGTGAATACTGATAAAAAACGCACCTCTATCAATACATAAATTTTACCACTTATTTAATTGTATGTCAATGCTTTTTAATTATAAAACATTAAAATATATTAAATTTAATTAAAATTTTATAAAAACACTTGCTAAAATGCCAAATAAAGGTTATAATTATGTATTGATATTATTTATTATTATGTGGAGGTGCAAAATATGTTAACAGCTTTTGCAGAACCTGCTGCGCAGGGTGCGCAGACAGCAGCAGAGCAGGCAGGACCTGTTGGAATGATTATGGGATTTCTTCCTATGATTTTGTTGGTGGTTGTATTTTACTTTATGCTTATTCGTCCGCAGAGAAAGCGCGACAAAGAAAATAAGAATATGCTTGCTAACTTAAAGGTTGGCGATAATATTATCACTATTGGTGGAATTGTTGGAACAATCACAAAGGTTAAAGACGATAAAATCGTTATCGAAACCGGCACAAAAACCGAAAAACAGGCTATGACAATGGAACGTTGGGCTGTTCGTGAAGTTATTAAGCCGTTAAGTGCTGATTGATTTTAGCATATTTAAGCCTGACCTTTAATAAATATAGTTATGAAACTATATCGTTTACAGGGGGCTTTAATATGTATAATAATGAGTATAAATCGGTTAAAGATACCGGAGCAGTAAAGGTTTCGGCTGCGGCATTTTCAAAAGCAATGCTGTGGGCTTTGGGACTTACGTCGGCGGTGCTGTTACTTGCTGCGCTGCTGCTTACATACACACCGATTTCAGAAACGCTGATTCCTACAATTGCAATACTGACTGCTGTTTTATCTGCAATGTCAGCAGGTGTAGCTGCGTCACGTTCTGTAAAGAATCGCGGTTGGCTTACGGGCATTTTTGCCGGAATTTTATACAGTATTATTTTGTACATATTTTCGTCACTTGCATCAGATGGCTTTCATTTTAGCGGATATGTTATCGTAATGTCTGTTATCAGTATGCTTGCCGGTGCAATAGGCGGAATCTTGGGTGTAAATATGCCCAATAAAAGAAAAAGGTAGAGATGGAGGGAATTTTATGAAACACATTAAAACCTGTAACAAAGCAACTCTTAAAGAGAGTATGAAAAAAGGCGGATGCGGCGAATGCCAGACATCTTGTCAGTCTGCTTGTAAAACATCTTGCACAGTTGCTAACCAGAAGTGCGAAAGAGTATAATCTCTTAAGCTGAGAAAAACGGACTTAGGTTCGACGAAGGCGGCGACTTTCGGTTGCCGCCTGTTTTTTCGCATTTATGAATTTGAAAAAAGACGAATACTGTCTTTTGCCGGCGGTATTTGTTTAATTAATATATTGAAAGGTAGATTTTTTTATGATACACCAGTTTACTATTGACAACACTAACATTGTGTTGGATGTATACAGCGGTGCAGTTCACGAGGTTGATGATATGACTCGTGACTTAATTAAAGAGTTAGGCAAAAAGCCTGAACAAAAAGAAATTCCGGCTAATATTTTAGAAAAGCTTTCAGAAAAATATCCGGAAGAAGAGCTTAAAGAAGCATACGAAGATATATTAGAACTTTCAGAAGAAGATTTGTTGTTTTCAGAAGACCCATATTCAGAATATGCAAAGCATTGGCACAAAAATTCAGTTGTAAAGGCAATGTGCCTGCATATTGCACACGACTGTAATCTGCGTTGTAAATATTGCTTTGCCGGAACAGGTAATTACGAAGGACAAAGAGGATTAATGTCCCTTGAGGTCGGCAAAAAAGCTATTGATTTTGTAATTAAAAATTCCGGCAACAGACGAAATATAGAAATTGACTTTTTCGGCGGAGAGCCTCTTTTAAACTTTGATGTTGTAAAGGGAATCGTTGAATACGCGCGCGAAGAAGAAAAAAAATATAATAAGAATTTCCGTTTTACAATAACAACAAACGGAATTTTGCTTGACGAGGATAAGAAAAAATATATTAACGAAAATATGGTTAATATCGTTCTTAGCTTAGACGGTCGCAAAGAGGTAAATGACCGTATGCGCCAAAGAGTTGACGGCACAGGCTGCTATGACAGTATTGTCGGCAAGTTTTTGGATATTGCTGAATCTCGTGGGCAAGATAACTATTATGTAAGGGGAACTTTTACACGTCATAACCTCGATTTTGCAGAAGATGTTCTGCATTTTGCAGACCTCGGCTTTAAGCAGGTTTCGGTTGAGCCTGTTGTGGCTGAAAAAACAGAAGATTATGCATTGCAGGAAGAAGATTTACCTGCAATTTATGACGAGTATGAAAAGCTTGCAATCGAATATGTAAAGCGCAGAAAAGAGGGCAAGGGATTTAACTTCTTCCACTTTATGATTGATTTAGAGGGTGGACCGTGCGTGGCGAAACGTCTTTCAGGTTGCGGTTCAGGACATGAATACATAGCAGTAACACCTGATGGTGATATATATCCGTGTCATCAGTTTGTTGGTGATGAATCTATGAAAATGGGCGACGTATTTTCAGGAACTATGGACGAAAAAATTAAGACTATGTTCGAAAGCTCGAATGTTTATACAAAACCCAAATGTGCAGATTGCTTTGCTAAATTTTATTGCAGCGGCGGATGTCCTGCCAATGCATATAAATACTGCGGCGATATAAACGAGCCGCTTGAAATGAGCTGTAAGCTCCAACAAAAACGTGTAGAATGTGCTCTTTATTGCGCAGTTAAATTTCAGCAAATGAAAGAAGAACAGGGCGAATAATATAATCAAAGGAAGATAAATGAAAGAAAGAGAAAAGTTTTCATCAAGACTGGGATTTATTTTAATCTCTGCCGGCTGTGCAATCGGTCTTGGCAATGTGTGGCGATTTCCGTATATTACAGGACAGTATGGCGGCGCGGCATTTGTTGTGATGTATTTAATATTTTTGCTTGCTTTCGGGCTACCTATTCTTGCAATGGAATTTTCGGTAGGGCGTGCAAGCAGAGCAAGTATTGCAACATCGTTTAAAAAGCTTGAGCCAAAAGGAACTAAATGGCATATATTCAGTTATTTTGGTATTTTAGGCAACTATCTTTTGATGATGTTTTACACAACGGTAGGCGGATGGATGCTTTTGTATTTTTTTAAAACAGCACGGGGTGAGTTTGCCGGCGCAGATGCTGATGCAGTAGGTAATATTTTTGCGGAAATGACGACTCAGCCTTTGGTTATGCTGTTCTGGATGATTTTGATTGTGTTAATGGGCTTTGGTGTATGCTCACTAGGTCTTCAAAAAGGTGTTGAAAAAATTACAAAGATAATGATGTCAAGCCTTTTTGTGATAATGATTGTATTGGCAGCAAGAGCAGTAACGCTGCCGGGAGCAGGTGAAGGTCTAAGCTTTTATTTAAAGCCGGACTTTTCAAAAATAGCAGAACACGGCATTTTTAATGCAGTATCGGCAGCTATGGGGCAGTCATTCTTTACGCTTGGCATAGGAATAGGCTCTATGGCAATTTTCGGCAGCTATATTGAAAAAGAGCGCTCGTTGATGGGTGAAGCTGTAAGCATACTTGCTTTAGATACCTTAGTTGCGATTTTGTCAGGATTTATTATCTTTCCTGCTTGTTTTTCATTCGGGGTTAATCCTAAAAACGGTCCTGAACTTGTGTTTGTGACATTGCCTAATATATTTAATGCAATGCCGGGTGGCAGAGCGTGGGGAGCGTTATTCTTTATATTTATGTCATTTGCGGCACTGTCCACCATTATAGCGGTGTTTGAAAATATTATATCGTTTGCTATGGATTTGCGCAGATGGTCGCGCAAAAAAGCTGTATTGGTAAATATGGCATTAATTATAGTGTTATCAATTCCGTGCATACTTGGTTTTAATTTGTGGAGTGGTGTTCAGCCGTTAGGTGCAAATACAAACATTATGGATTTGGAAGATTTTATTGTAAGCAATAATCTTGCACCTTTAGGGTCGCTGGTATATCTGTTTTTCTGCACATCCCGATATGGTTGGGGATGGGAAAACTTTATGCTTGAAGTAAATGCAGGAAAGGGAATAAAGTTTCCAAAATGGATTAAAGGCTATGTAACATATATTCTGCCATTAATTGTTCTGTTTTTGTTTGTGCAAGGGTATATAAGCAGATTTTAAACAATATAAATTCGCTGACAAGTTTATTAACTTTACAAAAACGTGTACGGCTCATAGTCGTACATATACATAACAAATCAATATGTCCCAGTACCTCAGTAGGATAGAGGGTTCGCCTCCTAAGCGAAACGCCGTAGGTTCGATTCCTATCTGGGACGCCAAAAATCCGTACACGCAAGTGTGCGGATTTTTACTTATTACTTATTCACTATTCCCTGAAAATGTAGTTTTGTACGGATTTTAGGAAAGTAATAAGTAATAGTTAATAAGAAAAATGTTAAGGTAGCTTTGCTTTTGCAAAGCTTTTTTATACGCATCTATATTGTTCTTCTTTGCCAAAAACCGTACGACAGTATACGAAGTAATATATTATTTTTTGTAGTGTTCAGAAAAATTTTATGAAAATATGACAAAAAAGCGAAATGCGTACATTTTTTGTTTTTAAAATACATGGTATAATTTATAAAACCAGCTAAAGTCAGCGAATTAGTATAGAGAAAAAATAATATTTTTTGAAGCTGAAAATACGGCAAGGTATTTGAGTTGATAACAAAAATAACAGGAGATGATTTTTATGAAAAAATATGTATTAGTGGGATGCGGGCAGCGTGGAACACAAGCATATGCTGAACCTTTGGTTAAAAATTATGGTGATTGTGCGAAACTTTGCGGTGTTTACGACATTAACCCCAAAAGAGCTGCTTTAGTAAGCGAGTTTTGTGGCGAATCAATACCGGTATATGACGATTTTGATAAAATGCTTGATATCGTAAAACCTGATACTGTTATTATAGCAACTATGGATTGCGATCATGATTATTATGCAATTCGTGCGATGAAAGCCGGTTGTGATGTTATTTCGGAAAAACCATTAACTACGACCTTTGAAAAGGCGCAAGCAATTAAAAAGACTCAAGATGAGACGGGTAAAGATGTAACCGTTACATTTAATCTTCGTTTTCATCCATTCTTCAAACGAATTAAGGAAATTATTTCTTCTGGGGCAGTAGGCGAAATATTAAGTGTACATTTTGAATGGATGTTAAACACACAGCATGGCGCAGACTATTTTCGCCGCTGGCACAGAGAACGTAAAAATTCGGGTTCTTTGCTAATACATAAATCCACACACCATTTTGACCTTATAAACTGGTTTTTAGAAGATGACCCGTTGTATGTTAATGCGTTCGGAACAAGAAGGTTTTATGGTTCTACACGCGAACAACGTTCCGAGCGTTGTCATACCTGTCCATATGCAAAAACTTGCGAATTTTATTTGGATATAAGTAAGGATGACACCTTAAACAAACTATATCTTGAATGTGAGGATGCAGACGGGTATTTTCGCGATAAATGTGTATTTTCTGAAGAAATTGACATTGAAGACAGCTTGAGTATAAGTGTAGGTTACGCAGGTGGAGCGGTAATGAGTTATTCTCTTACGGCATATTCTCCATATGAAGGTATGCGTATGATTTTGAATGGAACAAAAGGCAGAATTGAAATTCGGACCATAGACAGTCATAGCGAAAATTATAATATTTCTTCTAAAAGAACAGTTAAGATTTTTAATCTTAAAGGAGAAGAAATTGATATATTTATTCCCAAAGGAACTTCGGCAGGACACGGCGGTGCAGATGGGGAGCTGCGTGACAGATTGTTCCGGGATGAAAATAAAACAGATTCATTAGGTCAGATGGCAGACCTTCGTGCAGGAATGATGTCAATAGGTATAGGTATGGCGGCAAATCTTTCGTTAAAAGAAAAACGTCAGGTAGACTTGAGCGAATTTTTTAGCGAATTTTTTAAAGATATTAAATAAATTAGTATCTGTATAGAATCAGAAAGGACGAACGAAAATGGAAATAAGAATTTGCAAAGACAGCGAAGCATTAGGTGTAAGTGCAGCAAAACATGTTGCACAGGTATTAAAAGATTGCATTGCAGAAAAAGGCAGTGCGCGCATAGTTTTATCAACGGGTGC